>CAZXMY010000014.1:0-16966 GCA_964641325.1 uncultured Flavobacteriaceae bacterium
TAAGTCTGGATCTTCTCCGGGATGAATATCCCCAAAAGCTTTACTTGCCTCAAACGCCTTTTTAGATAATCCCATATTAAAACTACGCGGTTGGAAGTTTTCTGATTGATTGCTTCCTCCACGTATTCCTCCTGTTGTAAGAAAAGAAGTCATCACATAATTGATAGCCTTCTGTATAATAGTAAAGCTATCAAGAGCGGCATCTGGTCCCCCAAAACAATCTACATATCCCGTCGATAACGCATGGTGCATGGCCTCCATATATGTAGGAGGCAAAATACAATCAGAATCTAAGATTATAAAATAGTTGCCTTTTGCTCGTTTCATCCCATAATTTCGGGAATCTCCTGGTCCAGAATTGGCTTTTGTAAAGTAGCTAATGTCTAAACTATTCCTAAAACCTTCAATTATAGAAGCACTAGAAATACTCGAGCCATCTTCTACAATCACAACTTCAAAAGCCATTGTAGTTTCCTGCTTTCTAAGACTTTCTAATAACTCCTTAATTTCTTCAGGTCTGTTATAGACAGGAATGATAAATGAATAGGATAAAGACATTACACAAAGCTACTTTTTCTAATAAGAATGAACAATAAAAAACCACCTTATCTAGAGATAGGTGGCTGTGTTATGTGTTTTGCTCCTGTCTGCCGAACAGGCAGGTTTGCTACAGCGTACTACGAATTCTTTAAAAAAGTTTCCATTACTTCATTACTTACGCCCATATTACTAAATCCTCCGTCGTTGTATAAATTCTGCAAGGTTACACGCTTGGTTAAGTCAGAAAACAAAGTGACTGTATAGTCTGCACAGTCCTGCGCTGTTGCATTTCCGAGTGGGCTTGTTTTTTCTGCATAGGCAATAAAACCATCAAATCCTTTTACACCTTGACCTGCTGTTGTGGGAGTAGGTGATTGAGAAATTGTGTTTACTCTTACTTTTTTCTCTTTCCCAAAAAAGTATCCAAAGCTTCTGGCTACAGATTCTAGATACGCTTTATTATCTGCCATATCATTATAATCAGGAAAAACACGCTGTGCCGCCATATAGGTAAGCGCAACGATACTTCCCCATGCATTCATAGCATCTTTTTTATATAATGTTTGCATCGTTTTGTGAAAAGAAACGGCACTTACGTCCCATCCTTTTTGTGTCCAAGCATAGTTCTGATCTGTATACGCCTTGCCTTTACGCACATTTACAGACATCCCTATGGAATGCAATACAAAGTCTAGCTTTCCTCCCAAAATTTCTTGCGCCTTGTCTATAAGATTCTCCAAATCTTCTATAGACGTGGCATCTGCAGGCACAATTTCTGAACCTGTTTTCTCTGCCAGAGTATTTAAGGATCCCATGCGCATAGCTATTGGCGCATTAGTAAGTACAAAAGTTCCTCCTTCTTCGTGAACGCGCTCTGCTGTTTTCCAGGCGATAGAGTTTTCGTCTAGTGCTCCAAAAATGATTCCTCTTTTTCCTTTTAATAAATTATACCCCATTTTATTGTGTTGTTGATTGTGGTTACTTTAGGTTAATTATACTGACAAATATCGCTATTATTTTAGAATAAATTACGCATTAATTGAGCAGGTTTTTTGCGTGCTCTAGTGCCGTTTTACTTCCTTCTGATCCGCCTAGCATAGCTGCAATTTCTACAATGCGATCTGCTTCTGACAGGTCGACGATTTGCGTACTTGTTTTCCCGTCTATATCGGTTTTAAATACTTTAAGATGTGAGCTACCCTGTCCCGCTATTTGTGGTAAATGAGTGATACTAAGTAACTGCATGGTATTGCCCATTTCTTTGAGAATTGTTCCCATTTTTAATGCGATATCACCGCTTACACCAGTATCTATTTCATCAAAAATAAGCGTTGGTAATTTTTTATGCCTACTCAGCACGGCTTTAAATGCAAGCATAACTCTAGATAATTCTCCTCCAGAAGCTCCTTTTTTTAAAGGTTTGGGTTCCATTCCTTGATTTGCAGAAAATAAAAATTGAAGCACGTCATATCCTCGTTTTCCTAAAATATCTGATCGATCAAGGCGTATTTGCAATCGCGCGTTAGGCATCCCTAAGGAGATTAATAATTTTTCCAAAGAAGCTACAAGGCTTGGTAAGGCGGCCTCACGTTTTTTTGAAAGCTGTAGCGCGGTTTTTTCTGATTTTGCTTTCGCGAAAGCAATCTGCTCTTCCAGCAACTTAATCTTATCATCTAAATTCTGAACTTCAAAAAGTGCCGCATCTAGTTGATCTCGTATCTCAATTAATGCCTCAACACGTTGGACTTGGTGTTTTTGCATCAAATTGTAGAGCTGCTGTACCCGTTCGTTAATAATCAAGAGCTCTTTAGGATTTGTCTGAACGTTTTCTAACGTACTTTCTAATTCTTGAGAAACGTCTTCTAGCTCTAAAAAACTAGAATTGATCCTTGCATGCAAGGTTTCATAATCGCTACCGTACGAAATAAGTCTGCTTAACGATGCTCGAACCTCTGCCAGTGTATCTAGAATCCCTTGTTGTTCTTGTGTAATCTTTTGTTGCGCTTGAGAAAGTCCTTCTTGAATCTCTTCGGCATGATTGAGAATACTTAACTGCTCTTCTAGCCTTTCAAATTCTCCTTCTTGAAGTTGCGCTTCTTCAAGTTCTTGAAATAAAAAAGACTGGTAATCAAATTCTAGTTGTGCCTTTTTCTTTACTTCCTGTATTTCTTGCAATTGAGCTTCTGTATTTTTCCAAGCCTGATAATTCTTACGATAATTTTCAAAAAGCTCTTGAGTACCTGCAAAAGTATCTACACCTTCAAATTGATAGGTAGTATCCAATACGTCAAGCGTTTTATGTTGACTATGTATATCAACTAATTGTTCACCTAAATACTGTAATTGTTGCAAGGTAACCGGAGTATCATTAATAAAAGCCCTACTTTTTCCAGAAGGTAAAATCTCTCTACGTATAATGGTAATGGCCTCATAATCGAGATCTTCTTTTATGAAAAACTCGCGCAAATGATAGGAGTCAATTTCAAAAACACCTTCAATAATACACTTTTTACTTTTGTCTCCGGTACTTGAACTATCTGCTCGTTTTCCCGTTATAAGACCAAGAGCACCAAGCAATATAGACTTACCTGCACCTGTTTCTCCTGTAATTACAGTAAAGCCATCCTTAAAGTTAAGATGTGCTTCTTGTATGAGAGCATAGTTTTTTATGGATAGTGATACTAGCAAGTGTTTAAAGTTTGCTTAAAGATACTTTAGATTACGGGGTTTACAAACTAAAACTTAATCTGTCTCCAGAAGGTAGATTTTGTAGGAGCAATTCTGTTAAGTGTATCAATTAAACTTACAATATTAATTTGCGGTCCTCCAGAGAAAATAGAGGTAATCTCTTCTGCTTTGGAGTCGAAAAAGACTCTAGTAAGAAAGTTATTAGGCCTTTTATTGTACATCGCCTCAAATTGTTGCAGAGAT
The DNA here is from genome assembly GCA_964641325.1 of uncultured Flavobacteriaceae bacterium. GTDB lineage: Bacteria > Bacteroidota > Bacteroidia > Flavobacteriales > Flavobacteriaceae > Dokdonia. Next base: position 3,472 of record CAZXMY010000014.1, read on the forward strand.
CTTGCTATGGTTTGTTTACTTTTCTTCAAGTCATTAGACATGGTATCCAGACCTAACCTATGATACGTATATAATGCACTTGAAAATTCCTTAAAATTAGGTGACAATAGGTCTTCATTAAGTCTAAACCTTGATTGCGGTCCATCTGCTGCGTTCCATCCGCTTTCGTTACTAGGACCTGCAGTAGTCACAATCTGTCTTGCTATTTGAAAATACTTATCTCCATCTCCCAGTTTAAAACTACCTGCATCATACCCTATAATCGTATATACATAAAAAGCGATAACAGAAACAAGGTTAGAGTCAAAGTTATTAGGGTTAAAAATAAGCGGTTGAAACTCTGTATACTCAAAATTAAAACTTCTATCATTATAATTAAACACAGGGCTCGAGTAATCAGATCCATAGACAGGTCTTGCAGATTGTACTTGCACGCTAGCCTGGAAGTTATTAGAGTTCACCTCAGCCACTATAATATTAAAGGAACAATCTATGCGCTCTTGTTGCTTATAATTCCTTTCGGTCCATTTTGTATTATTAATAAATTCTGTGAGAGAACGTTCTAACGTCCTAAATACCTGTAAATCTGCCTTCCCCGTTTGCTCAGCATTGATGACCACAACGGCATTAAGCTCCTGTGCGTTAGCCACTCCAACAGTAATTAAAGCAAATAATAGTATTAAAATTCTCATAGTATATGTTTCATTATTCTAACAAAGATATCCGAAGCAACTTCCGCTTTTGTTTTTAAATCATATGGCAAAATCGTGCCATCCTTTTCAATAAACGTAATTTTATTGGTTTTGGTCTTAAAACCTGCACCTTTATCTCTTAACGAATTTAATACAATTGCATCTAAGTTCTTTTTCTTGAGCTTTTTTAAGGCATTTTCTTCCTCATTTTGGGTCTCCAGAGCAAAACCAACTAAGTATTGACTTTTCTTTATAGCACCCATAGATGCTAAAATATCTTTTGTCTTTACCAAATGAATAGTAAGATTATCATCATTTTTCTTAATCTTCTCTTGTGCCACATCCATAGGCTTATAATCTGCCACGGCAGCGGCAGCGATCGCTACATCTACATCTTCATAATAGGTATGTACTTTATCATACATTTCCTGACCAGAAGTCACTCTATGAACATTAATCAAACTATGAGAAACTTGTAATGCACTAGGTCCTAAAACAAGCTCAACTTGAGCACCAAGACTTGCTGCACATAATGCAAGTTCACAACCCATCTTACCGCTACTATGGTTACCTATAAAACGTACAGGATCTATGGCTTCAAAAGTGGGACCTGCGGTAATCAGAACGTGTTTACCGTGTAATGGTAAACCACTCTTTATATGGTCTTCTATAAATTGTACAATGTCTTCAGGTTCTGCTAGGCGTCCTTGACCTACTAATCCACTTGCAAGTTCTCCGCTGGTAGCGGGAATCATAATATTTTGAAAAGAAATAAGTTTTTCAAAAGTGGATAGGGAAGATGGATGTTTATACATATCTAAATCCATAGCTGGAGCAAAATATACTGGACATTTTGCACTTAGATAAGTCGCTAGTAACAAATTATCACAAGTACCATTAGCCATTTTGGATAAGGTATTTGCAGTAGCAGGCGCAATTACCATAATATCAGCCCAAAGTCCTAACTCTACATGATTGGTCCAAACTGCATTGTCATCTCCTTCTATGGTAAAAGAAGAGTGCACAGGATTACGGGAAAGCGTACTAAGAGTAAGTGGTGTTACAAAGTCCTTGGCCTTTTCGGTCATAACCACTTGTACAGTGGCTCCTGCTTTAATAAAGGCTCTCACGAGCATCGCGCTTTTGTATGCAGCGATACCTGCGGTAACTCCTAGTAATACTTTTTTACCGTCTAAAACGGACATAGGATTAATCGTTACTTTCTTCTGCAGGGATACTTGTATCTCTACTGTAGATTCGGTTTTCTAACCATTCCTGCACAGCAAGTGCATGTGCTTTAGGAAGACGCTCATAAAACTTAGATACTTCTATCTGCTCTTTATTTTCGAAAATCTCTTCAAGACTATCGTTAAAGGTAGCAAACTCGTCTAACTTATCTGTAAGCTCTTTTTTAATCTCTGTGTTTATCTGAGTTGCACGTTTAGCTATAATAGAAATAGCTTCGTAAATATTATCTGTTGGCGCATCTACAAGATTTTTATCTATGGTAGTTGTGCTTACGGGTGCATCAAGTTCTTTAATATTCATGGCTTACTCGTTTAAGTTTGTGAATTGGGTGAGGCGTTCATTTACATCTTCTATCATAGAAGTGGCCTCTTTGTTATATTTTCCTTCTGGATAGTATTTGATTAATACATTGTACGTTTCTCTGGCTGTTTCTAATCTATCTTTCATTAAAAATTCCACGCTACCTATGGCTAGTTGATAAGCACTATCAAATTTCCAGAAATACGCATCTTCACGATACACACTTCCAGGATATTCTGAAAGAAAATTATCGAACGCCGCTATAGCATTAGGAAATGTTCCCCTACTAGCCCCTATTTTATTATATCCTTTTGCAATTTCAAAGGCTTTTTTCTCTAATTTATTCCTTAATTCCTGTACCATTTCGTTAGCACGCTCTAGGTCTTGCGATTCAGGATATGAATTGATAAAAACCTGTAGCTTATCCATTGCCTTAAAGGTATCTGCTTGGTCTAGATTAAATCTAGGGGAGAGCTTATAATAACTCTCTGCACTTTTAAAGGCAGCCTCCGCACGCTTCTCACTTTGAGGATAGGCATTTACAAAACGTTCAAACTGGTAACCGGCTAGATAATAATCCTGTAACTGATAATAAGTATCTGAGTATAAAAACATAACCCGCTCTGCCTGAGGACGCCCTCTATATAGAGGTACGATTTGCTCCCATAAACGCAATGATTTTTTATACTTTCCTTGGTTGTATAAAGAATCTGCAGCAGTGTACTTGGCCTTGATATCGTCATTTTTTAAAAGATCTTGATACGGAGAACAAGAACCCAACAATAAAACGACACTAAATAGTAATAATAGATTCTTCATAAACATAAAACAGCAGGCAAAATTACATAAAATGCTTCACATAATAAAACGAAGCGATTAGAATCAAAAATAGTTGTATTTCTCGTTTTATATTGAAGATTAATATAAGATTAACGCTTAGGCAAAATCATTTAAGAAATCTTTAATCTTTTGCGCTAATTCCGACGAGGCTTTTGCTAGGGGCAGTCTCACGTGATCTTTGCAAATTCCTTGACTAGCTAGTAGAGATTTTATGCCCGTAGGATTTCCTTCTTCAAAAATAAGATCTATAACCGGCATAAGCGCGAAGTGATTTTTGTATGCTTTCGCGAAAGCGCCCTCTAAACCATCACCTATCATCTTAGTAAAGGGTGACACAAAGCTTTGCCCTATTACAGAAATGACACCATCTCCGCCGGCACAAACCATAGGCAGCGCTAACATATCGTCTCCTGAGAGAACTAAAAATCCTTCTGGCCTATCTTTTAATATACGCAGCGCTTGATCCATACTGCCACCTGCTTCTTTAATACCTATTATTGTATCGCACTCTTTTGCAAGTCGCAAAATGGTTTCTGGTGTCATATTGGATCCCGTGCGCGACGGCACATTGTACATTAATATAGGTTTTGCCGCCACAGCAGCAAGTTCCTTATAATGCCTATAAATTCCCTCTTGCGAAGGTCTATTATAATAAGGTGAAACAGACAATATCGCATCAAAACCTTCAAGTCTTGCTTTATCTGAAACTTGTTGCTTGAGCACATCTGTATTATTACCTCCTATGCCTAACACTAGAGGCACTCTATTATTTGTAACCGAAATGATGGTTTGGATTACCAAGTGCTTCTCTTCTTGAGACAAAGTTGCACTCTCTGCCGTTGTTCCTAGCACAACAAGATAATTTGCTCCTTGTTCTATATTATATTCTACAAGCTTAGCTAAACCATCAATATCAACACTCAAATCTGATTTAAATGGGGTTACAAGTGCTACCCCCATACCACGAAGAGATTCCATAACTATATTATTTTTAATATTTTTAAATACTTCTCAAGTTCTGTTAGAAACAAATCTGTATCCACTAAGTCTACTTCCAAGCTCAAATCTTGCGTATGATATAAGTCTTCTCCTATACCTACTTTAAACTTGCTATTTCCTAAAGAAGAAACAGTCGCCAGTGCAAGATGGGCTTGTGTATAGTAACTTATAAGTAAATCATAGTTTGTGTTGCGATACTCCTTTAAACCACTCGTCTTAAAAACGCCTTTCCATCCTATATCTTTAGGAGAAAAAAGCTCTGGACGCTCTTTATCTTCATTCTTTTTCTGCTGTACAAAAGACATAAACCCAATGTCTTTTTCCTGTACATTTAAGATACGTGCAAGTCCCTTAAGTCGTGCTCTATCAAATTTATGCAACTCTGTTTCTACGATACATATTTTTTCAACCCGATTCCCTACCGTAATAGGCAAACGCTCACTATTTACTTTTTCTAGTTTTCGTAGTATAGATTTCGTCTTTAATCCGTTTAAAAACATGTATCTTAGTTTATGGCAAATGTAGCTAAAAACCATTCAAAAATTCTACCCTAAATGAGGTTAAAAATTTACATTCTAATAGCAATTTGTTATTTTGCTCTACAGTTACAAAGTTGTAAAAAAGAACAAGCACTTGCACTGGAGAAAGTCCAATCTGAGACAATGCATATTGATAAGAATATTCCAGAAGACGAGCGTATTCTCAATTATATCACCCCTTATAAATTACGAGTAGATACAGAGATGGGTAGCACACTGGCCTATTCTCCTACAAGCTTATCAAAAAAAGACAGCAAGTACAATACCGCTCTAGGAAATATGATGGCAGATGCTGTTTTTGAAATGGCAAACCCTATTTTTAAATCGAGAACAGGTTATCCTTTTAATGCCGTTTTACTCAATTATGGCGGTATACGCTCTACGCTTCCCAAAGGAGATGTAACCACACGAACTGCCTATCAATTAATGCCGTTTGACAATGAAGTTGTCGTTGTAGAGCTAAGTGGATTCCAGATGAAAGAAATGTATCAATATCTGGCTCAAGGCACAGCGCATCCCATTTCTAATATGCAAATCACTCTTAATAGTGATGGCTCTCTTAAAGATGCACGTATACAAGGACATTCCATTATAGATAATGAGACCTATTTTATTGCCACTAGTGATTATCTACAAAATGGAGGTGACAATATGACCTTTTTAGAAAAACCTGTGAGCTTACTTAATCTAGACTATGAGATACGTAATGTCCTTATAGATTATTTTAAAAGTAGAGACACTATCGCTCCTGTGCGAGATAACAGATTTATAAAAGAGTAAGTATATGAGAAGAAGAGATTTTATAAAAAATACCTCAGCGGCAGGATTATTAGGAGTTAGCGGTTTGCCAATAAGTGGTATTTCGCTTAGCGCGAAAAAACATATCACCATCCTTCATACCAATGATGTGCACAGTCACATAGAACCTTTTGCTGCTAACGATCCGAAATATGCAAACAAAGGCGGCGTTGCAAGAAGATCTTCTCTAATAAACAAGATTCGTAAAGAATCCCCTAATGTGCTTTTGCTTGATGCAGGTGATATGTTTCAAGGGACACCCTATTTTAATTTTTATGGAGGAGAATTGGAGTTTAAACTAATGTCTAAGTTAGGATACGATGCTGCCACTATAGGAAATCACGATTTTGATAATGGCATAGATGGTCTCGCTGCCCAAATGCCTCACGCAAAATTTGATCTCTTATCTGCAAACTATGATATGAGTAATACAATTATGGACGGCTTTACAAAACCGTATAAAGTATTCATTAAAGAAGGTGTACGTATAGGCGTTTTTGGGCTAGGCATCCAACTAAGTGGTCTTGTAAACCGCAGAATGTATAAAGAAACTAAATATCTGGATCCTATAGAAATAGCAACAGATATTACTCAAACTCTTCGTAAGGACGAGCAGTGCGACCTTGTGATTTGTCTTTCCCATCTAGGCTATGATTATCCTGACAAAACCATTATCTCCGATCTTAATCTAGCCAGAGCCACTTCAGGTATTGACCTCATTATTGGAGGTCACACTCATACCTTTTTAGAAAAACCCACAATAGCCCAAAATAAGAAGGAAGAGTTTGTACTTATCAATCAAGTAGGTTGGGGCGGAATCCAATTAGGTCGCGTTGATTTTTTCTTAGAAGATGCCACTATTGCCAGTAATGCGGTGTATTATAATATTTAAGATAGCGCCAATTGTAGGCGTAGTGCGTATGACTATAGATTTTTTTTACTCGAGCATCCCCAAAAATTCACTTTCAGAAATAATGGGTACACCTAGATTTTCTGCTTTAGTACGTTTACTTGGACCCATTTTATCTCCAGCAACCAGATAGCCTGTTTTCGCCGAAATAGAGCTTCCCACTTTGCCGCCATTATCTTCTATTAACTTCTTAAGTTCTGTACGGGGTATTTCAAAAACACCAGATACTACAAAGGATTTTCCTGCAAGTAGTTCGGTTTGATTAGCCAGTTTTTCAGCAGAAATTTCTAATTGTACGCCGTAGGATTGTAATCTATCAACAAGTAAAGTATTCTCAGGGTTTGAGAAAAAGGCGACCACGCTTTCGGCAATCTTCTCTCCTATCTCATCTACAGCAACCAGTTCTTCTTGAGATGCTGTTTTAATCGCATCTATGTTTTTATAATGTTTGGCTAGTTTTTTAGCTACCGTTTCTCCTACATAACGTATGCCCAAGGCAAACAGTACACGCTCAAAAGGAATCTGAGTACTTGCCGCTACGCCATTGATAAGATTCTCGGCACTTTTTTGTGCCATTCGTTCTAAGGGCAGCACATCTTCTACAGTGAGCGAGTATAAATCTGCATAATTTGTAATAAGCTCTGAAGTCACTAATAAGGCAACAGTTTCTCCACCTAAGCCTTCTATATCCATCGCTTTGCGCGAAATAAAATGCTGTATACGCCCAATAATCTGAGGCGGACAACCAGACTCATTCGGGCAATAATGTTGGGCTTCACCTTCTTTACGTACCAGTGGCGTATTACATTCTGGACATTGAGAAATGTACGCAGTCTCTTGAGAAACGGCTGGTCGTTTCGCCATATCTACGGCAATAATTTTAGGTATAATCTCACCGCCTTTTTCCACAAAAACCGTATCACCTTCTCGTATATCGAGTTTGGCGATTTGGTCAGCATTATGTAAGCTTGCCCTTTTTACCGTAGTTCCAGCCAGCTCTACAGGTTCTAAATTAGCTACAGGTGTAATGGCTCCCGTTCGACCTACTTGATAGGTTATTTCGCGTAAGCGTGTAGATACCTGCTCGGCTTTAAATTTATAGGCAATTGCCCATCGTGGCGCTTTTGCCGTATATCCAAGTTCTTCTTGCTGTCGCAAGCTATTTACTTTTACCACCACACCATCTGTCTCATAAGGCAAGTCGTGACGCGCGACATCCCAATGATGCACAAAGGCCAAAACCTCATCTATAGTCTCACAATAGGCCGAAACAGCAGGCACCTTAAAACCCCAAGCTCTCGCCTTTTCAAGACTTTCCATTTGAGTTGTAATTCCCAGATTGTTACCCGTGATATTGTACAGTAAGCAATCCAAAGGCCGTTTTGCGACCTCTGCACTATCTTGTAATTTAAGACTCCCAGAAGCCGTATTGCGTGGGTTGCGGTATAGTTCTAAGCCTAATTCTTCCCGCTCTTTATTCATTTGATTAAAACCATCCCAAGGCAAGACAATCTCTCCCCGGATATCAAAAAGCGGAGGGAAATCGCCCCTTAGTTTTAAAGGAACAGACTTAATCGTTTTGATATTAGTCGTCACGTCATCCCCTTGAAAACCATCACCGCGTGTTACGGCTCTAACTAGCTTGCCGTTTTGATAGCTAATACTTATGGAAGCACCATCGTATTTAAGCTCACACGTGTAACTTACAGGACCATCAACCAGTTTCTTAATGCGTGTCTCCCAATCTTGTAAATCTTCTTTAGAGTAGGAATTATCCAGAGAATACATTCTATGCGTATGAACAATAGTCTCAAAATTCTTAGTTACAGCGCCACCTACACGATGCGTAGGAGAATTAGGGTCATCAAACTCAGGATGTGCTGTTTCTAGCGCTTGTAATTCTTTGAGTTTTATATCAAACTCATAGTCAGAAATTGTGGGGTTATCCAAGACATAATAGTTGTGATTATGCGCTTGTAATTCTTCGCGTAAAGTAAGAATCTGTTGTTCTGGTGTCATACTCACAAATCTAAAAAAATAACCTCCTTTGATTATATAAATCTAGATAGGTTATTATACAAGTTTTAAACAGTTTTAGTCGTTCGCACTATTTTTCTGGCGTAACCCTTTTGGATATTTTAGGCCTTAAAATTTATTCATCTGTTCTACTAATCCATGAACTGTTGTATCTACAAGAAGTAAATCATAGTTTTCTTGTTTTAAAAAGCCTTTTTGTACCATAGATTCTAATAAGCGTAAAAGATGGTCATAAAAACCATTTACATTAAGAATACCTATAGGTTTCTGATGTAAACCTAATTGACCCCAAGTAAGTATTTCAAAAAGCTCTTCTAGGGTTCCAAAACCTCCAGGTAAGGCAATAAATCCTTCAGAAAGCTCTTGCATTTTCATCTTGCGCTCGTGCATATCTTTATTTACAATGAGCTCTGTAAGTCCGAGATGAACCACTTCTTTAATCTTTAAAAACTCTGGAATAACCCCTATTACTTTCCCTCCTTTATCTAATACTGCCCGTGCCACCTGTCCCATAACCCCAATCTTTGCCGCACCATAGATTAGTGTGATGTTATTTTGAGCAAGATAACTGCCTAATTCTTTGGCGATATCACCAATATCTGAGTCGTCGCCTAGACTACTTCCGCAGTAGACACATATAGATTTGAGCGTATTCATATTTTTTGGTTTTTTAGCTTGATTACTATTAGAGCCTGCTCCTTTTTCAAAATAGTTTCTAGGTTCTTACTAAAGCATTGCACGCAACATACGGTCTTTCCCAAACAAATCTTTGCGCAGCTCTACCTGTTTAAATCCAATCTCTTTTACTAGAGCAACCGTTTCTGCTCCTAGGTACTCATTAATTTCAAAATAAAGTGCACCATTTGGTTTTAAGCTCTCTTTTGCGAGTTGGGCAATCTTTCGATAAAAAACCAAAGGTGTCGTATCTGCTACAAAGAGCGCCTGATGTGGCTCGTACTGCAGTACGTTATTCCTAATTTCTATTTTTTCTTGCTCCCGCACATATGGAGGATTAGATACAATGATATCATACGGTTTTTCTAATGCCATTGTTTTCAATATATCCTGCTGAAAAAAGCGTATAGCCACTTCATTATTTTGCGAATTCGTCTCTGCAGTTTCCAGCGCTTGCATTGAAATATCTACTGCCTCTACTTTAGATAAAGGTAAATTCACAGCCAGAGCGATTGCAATACATCCAGAACCCGTTCCTATATCCAGAATATGAGTAGAAGATTGGGTTTTTGAGTAATCAGATAGAACCCATTCGACCAATTCTTCGGTTTCTGGACGTGGGATTAAGGTGGCTTTGTTTAGCTCTAATTCTAGTCCGTAAAACTCAGTGTTTCCTATAATATATTGTATGGGTTCGGACTGTAATAAGCGTTTTAAGACCAATTCCAATTGGGTTTGCTGGGAAGTGGTGAGGTTTTGCTTTCGCGAAAGCGCTATCTCCACCCTATTCTTCTCCAACACATATTGAAAAGCAAGTCCCACAATAGCATCGAGCTCTTCTGGAGGATACAAGTCCCGCAGTTGTTCTTTAAAATAGTTGCGATGGGCCTCTAAAATCATAAATCCATAAGCATATGAACGGGGCAAGAAAAATGTCCTGTATCGCCCATTGGTCCATCTATATATTCAAAACCCGTGCGCGTATATAGTTTTTGAGCGGCTTTCATATACGGCATCGTCTCGAGGTAGCACTTCTCATAACCAAAATTTCTCCCTTCTTGCAAACAACGCTCCATCATCGCGCTGCCTAAGCCTTTGCCTCTTGCCTCGTCTAAAAAATACATCTTTTGCAACTCACATATAGGACCTTCATAATTTTCTAATTGAGCGATGCCCGCTCCGCCTATTATCTTCCCTTGGTCTTCTACCACAAAATAGCTTGCTTTGGAGACATCATAAGTTTCAAACATCCTATCTAGAGCTGTGTCTGCGTAGGCGGTTCCTACTTTAGGCACCCCAAAATCAACTAACACCTGTCTAATTACGGCTGCAATTTGCTCGTTATCAGATTGTACTATAGGTCGAATAATAGGTTTGCTCATCCCTTGTTATAGTTCTATTTTTGCAATGTGAAGATACACGAAACCTACATAAATCGCTGCATCCAATTGGCTAAAAATAGTTTCCCTGAGGCTATGCCTAATCCCGCTGTAGGCGCTATTCTGGTGCACAACAACAGTATTATTGCAGAAGGCTATACAAGTGCCTATGGTGGTGCCCACGCAGAGGTGAACTGTATCGTTTTCGCGAAAGCGAATACTCCACAACTAATTGCCGAAAGCACTTTATATGTCACTTTAGAACCGTGTAGTCATTATGGAAAAACACCACCTTGTGCAGATCTGGTGATCGCATCTGGAATAAAAAGAGTGCTTATAGGCACCATAGACCCACACTCCAAAGTTGCCGGCAAGGGTATCCAAAAACTTATGGAAGCAGGAATAGATGTCACAGTAGGCATACTAGAAAAAGAGTGTATGGCGGTTAATGCTCGGTTTTTTACCTATCACGAGAAAAAGCGTCCTTATATTATCCTTAAATGGGCAGAAACACAAGATGGATTTATTGCTCCTAAACATAAAGAAGAACAAAAACCCGTCTGGATTACCAATACCGCTTCTCGGCAATTAGTTCACAAATGGCGCTCTCAGGAACAAGCCATTCTTATAGGTGGAAAAACGGCAATAGATGATAATCCATCGCTAACGACTCGAGATTGGCACGGTGCATCTCCTATTCGGATTGTGTTGGATACTAGAGGGAATTTACCTGCGAGTCTAAAAGTTTTTGACGATACGGCTAAAACGATAAAGCTTGCTACGGCAAATCCAGCAGAAATTTGTGACTCCGTATATGCAGAAGGCATCCAATCTGTTGTTATAGAAGGTGGTGCTCAAACGCTACAAAAATTTATAGATGCCAATCTCTGGGACGAAGCACGTGTTTTTAAAGGTGTCCATTATATGCAAGAAGGGATTAAAGCTCCTGCTATTGCATCTCGCGCCATCGTGGCGCAAACACAAAATATACAAGGAGATGTACTAACTACTTTTAATAATCCTACATCTTGATTTATTTATTTTTAAGCATAGCAGCATCCAGTCTCATTTTTGTCATTTTCAAGTTATTTGCGCGCTATAAGATTAACACCTTACAAGCGATAGTAGTTAATTACTGCATTGCATTTGCCACGGGAATAAGTACTTATACGGGTGATACTAGTGCAAGCGAAGCCATTTCTTCGCAATGGTTTTATGGCGCGCTTGCTTTGGGGTTTGTTTTTATATCGGTATTTAATTTAATGGCTATTACAACGCAAAAAAGTGGCCTATCTGTGGTATCTGTTGCCACAAAAATGAGTGTAATTATTCCTATTGCTTTTGGGATATTATATTATCAAGAGAGTGCCGCCTTTTTAAAAATTATTGGAATCCTAATGGCATTAGTAGCAGTATTTATGGCTTCTACTAAAGAAAAAACAGCTATAGATAGAAACACCCTACTATTCCCCTTTCTTATTCTTATAGGTAGTGGTATTATAGATGTGTCCTTAAAATATATAGAGCAAGCTTATGTAAAAGACACAGATGCAGGCATTTTTTCGGCGACTATTTTTGCCAGTGCTGGAGTTTTAGGAATTGTTCTGGTATCCTATTACCTCATTACAGGTCGTACTAAGATTGCTTTAAAGAATATTATAGCCGGAATCATTCTAGGCGTACCTAATTACTTTTCGATTTATTTTCTGGTAAAAGCCCTACGCATAGATGGTATGGACAGTAGCAGTATTTTTACGCTTAATAATGTATCCATTGTTATTTTATCTACCTTGCTAGGTATCCTGCTGTTTAAAGAACGATTGTTAGTAAAGAACTGGATTGGAATAGGACTGGCTATCCTAAGTATCCTTTTAGTAAGTTTGGCGAAATAACTTCTTTTGATCCTGCGTGACGAACAAGCAGGTTTGCAAAAGCTCTTATCCTCATGAAAGATACCTACCGAACCATTGCCGTTCCTTCTGAAGAAGTTCTTTTTAAAGACAGGAACAGCAAGTTTTATGGCTTTGCCTTTCCAGTATCTACAGAACAAGAGGTGAAAAATCATCTCGATGCTCTAAAAAAACAACATTACCAAGCACGCCATTGGTGTTATGCATGGGTTATAGGTGAAAAATATGAGCATTTTAGAGCAAACGACGACGGCGAACCCAATAACAGTGCGGGAGCTCCCATTTATGGACAGCTACAATCTTTTGACCTTACAAATGTTCTTGTGGTGGTGGTTAGATATTTTGGAGGAACTAAGCTAGGCGTAGGTGGTTTAATACATGCGTATAAAACAGCGGCAAAAATGGCTTTAGAAACAACGACAATTCTTGAGCTCACCATAGACATTCAATTCAAAATACGTTTTGAATACCCGCTTATGAATGTGGTAATGCGATTAATAAAGGAAGAAGGGATTAAGATTATCGACCAAGAAATGACGTTAAAGTGTGTATTTGTTTTGGCCATTAGAGCGCAAGAATCAGATCGAGTGATTTCACTTGTAAAAAATATTTTTGGAGTGCAAATAATAGAAGATTTAGACTAATTATTTACAGTTTATCGAGAATATAAGAAGGACATCGCATGGGGCGATTTGTTTTTTTGTTAATAAACACCAATTCTGTACTTGCAACTGTAAGTAATTCTTCCGATTTATTGAAGATTTTATAATCAAAAATAATACTCGCTGTAGGAATTTTCCTTAGGGTTGTTTCCACCTTAATTTCATCATCAAAAACGGCTGACTTCTTATAACTTATATTTAAGTTATACACAGGTAGCATAACACCTTCTTCTTCCATTTTTTTATAAGAAATTCCTAGGGTCTCTAACCATTCAATTCTTGCCAATTCCAAGTATTGTGCATAATTCCCGTGATAGACCACTCCCATTTGATCTGTCTCTGCATATCTAACTTTAACAAAAGAAATTGAAGTTTTCAACTTGGCGAATGAGTTTTTTTTGTAGATTTAATCGTTTGTAATTATGCACAAAAATTAATCAATAAACAACACTAATTTTGTTTTTTTATTCAAAATTTTGTTCACATATTTGCGTAAGAAGAAACGG
>CAZXMY010000015.1:0-10091 GCA_964641325.1 uncultured Flavobacteriaceae bacterium
GACAAAGGAACACAAGCCGAAGTGCTCAAAGAAAAATACGATCTCGTACATATATCTACAGGCGATTTGTTTAGATACAATATAAAAAATGCGACAGCCTTAGGAACCCTAGCTAAGTCGTATATAGATAAAGGTCAGCTTGTACCGGATTCTGTTACTATAGATATGCTCAATGCAGAGGTGGAGAAAAATCCTGAAGCAAAAGGCTTTATTTTTGACGGATTCCCACGTACAGAAGCACAAGCAGATGCTCTTGCCGTTCTTTTAGAAACTAAAGGAACAGAAGTTGCGGGAATGGTTGCCTTAGAGGTAGATGATGAGGTGCTGGTACAAAGATTGCTAGAAAGAGGGAAGACCTCAGGAAGAGCTGATGATGCAGATGAAGCGGTGATACGTAATCGTATTAAAGTATATTACAATGAGACAGCTATCCTAAAAGGATATTACGAGAAGCAAGACAAGTATCATGGTGTAGATGGTGTAGGAACCGTGGCAGATATTACTGATAGATTGAGTAAAGTGATAGATACGCTTTAAAACCTAAATTAAGGAGTTGTGGGAATGAGGTGTTTTATGCTTTCGCGAAAGCTACCGCAATATGAGTTCATTAAACCATTAAACCATTAAACCATTAAATCATTAACCCCTTGAACCCTTAACCCCTTGAACCCTTAACCTCTTAACCCCTTGAACAATGACAGAAGGAAACTTTGTAGACTATGTAAAAATTCACGTTACTTCTGGTAATGGAGGAGCGGGGTCTGCGCATTTGCATAGGGAGAAGTTTATTGAAAAAGGAGGTCCTGATGGTGGAGATGGTGGCCGTGGTGGGCATATTATTGTACGAGGAAGTACCAATCTTTGGACACTATTACACCTGAAATTTAAGAGACATCTTAAAGCCGGACATGGCGGTAATGGTTCTAAGTCTAGGTCTACAGGTCACGATGGAGAAGATATGTATATCGACGTGCCTTTAGGAACTACGATTAAGGATACAGAAACAGATAAGGCGATTTTTGAAATCACAGAGGAAGGCCAAGAATTTATCGCCGCCGAAGGCGGTATGGGAGGTCGTGGTAACTGGCATTTTAAATCCAGTACTAACCAGACACCACGCTATGCGCAATCGGGAATAGATGGGTATGAGATGCATCTTACTTTAGAGCTTAAAGTACTAGCAGATGTTGGACTTGTAGGCTATCCTAACGTAGGTAAATCTACCTTACTGGCAGCAATTACTGCCGCAAAACCTAAGATTGCAAACTATGAATTTACGACACTCAAGCCTAATCTGGGTATTGTAGAGTATCGGGATTATCGCTCTTTTGTAATGGCAGATATCCCAGGTATAATAGAAGGCGCCGCCGAAGGTAAGGGTATAGGGCATCGTTTTTTACGTCATATAGAACGTAACTCCAGTCTCCTCTTTATGATTCCTGCAGATGCAGAGAGTATTGCAGGACAATATGATGTGTTATTGCACGAATTACAAAAATACAATCCAGAAATGCTGGATAAATCGAGACTTATTGCAATTACAAAAAGTGATATGCTAGACGATGAGCTCAAAGCGGCATTTAAAGAAGAACTGGATAAGGAACTACCCATACCGTATTTGTTTATCTCTTCTGTGGCGCAACAGGGATTAGTGGAGTTGAAAGATGCCCTCTGGAAGATGTTGAATGAGTGATTTGTAATACAATAATTGTATAGTAATTTGGTTTTGTACATATGAAAAAACAACTACTCTTTTATTTGCTTGCAACCTTTATACTCGCAAGTTGTGGGAGTATATATGTAGAATACGACTACGACGAGAAAGCGTCTTTTAACAACTACAAGACCTACAATTACGATTTTGGAGAGGGAACAGGTTTGTCAGAATTTGATGATCGACGTTTTATAAAGTATACAGATAGTGTACTTCAATTGAAAGGACTTATACTTTCAGACAATCCAGATTTATGGGTAACCTTAGTCTCTGAGGAGTATGAAACACAATCAAGAAATACTTTAGGTGTAGGACTAGGTGGTGGTGGCGGCAATGTAGGTGTAGGCGTAAGTGGTGGTATTCCCATAGGAGGACGAGAACTCCATCAGAACATACAAGTTTCTATGATTAATAGTACGTCTAATACGGTAGTATGGGAAGCGATAAGTGATAGTGATGTCAAATTAAAATCTAATCCAGCTCAGCGAGATGCGTATTTTCAAAAATTGGCAGCTAAGATTTTTAAGAAATATCCTCCAGAACAATAAAGATTTCGGCACAGTTTTAGCAAAGCATTAGCCAATGGTAAATTACATGAGATTTTTTTTAATTCTTTTTTTTATTCCTCTTATGATGTTAGGTCAGAGTGGAAGTACTAGTTCTTTGTCTACTGATATTGATTTCGCGCAAGCAGAATCTCTTTTTAAAAAAGAGGCGTACACCCAGGCAAAACCCATTTTTGAGCAATACCTTAAAGAAAACCCTAAGGATACAAGGACTTTAGAATATTTAGGTGATATCGCAGGCTATGCTAAAGACTGGGATACGGCAATTGAGTATTACAAGCAACTTGTAAAATTAGAACCTAAAAATGCTAATTTTCATTATAAGTATGGAGGTGTCCTAGGGATGAAAGCCTTAGATATTAATAGACTTAGGGCATTAAGCTTGCTTGGCGATATTAAAGAAGCCTTTTTAACGGCAGCTGCCTTGGATCCCAATCATATAGAGGTGCGCTGGGCACTTGTGGAGTTATATATACAATTGCCGGGTATTGTAGGAGGAAGTGAGGCTAAGGCGATAAAGTATGCAGATGAGTTAGCAAATATCTCTCCGGTAGATGGACATCTGGCCAATGGATATATTGCAGAGTATAATGATAGACCTCAAGATGCAGAGCGTTATTACATGGAAGCTGTAAAAGTAGGCGGATCTGTTACTTGCTACACAAAGCTTTATGAACATTATGAAAAAAACGAAGTGCCAGAAAAAGCGCTAAAGACTTTAGAAGAAGCTCAGCAAAAACATAAGAACGCAAACAGACTTCATTATCAATTTGGCAAGATTGCAGGACAATATGCCATTGGATTGGATCAAGGGATCAACTGTTTAGACCGATATATTAAAAATTATTCGGCGGGAGATGGAGTGCCTAAGGACTGGGCCTACTATAGATTAGCACAGATATATAGGCATAAAAGGGATAAATCGCTAGCAATGCAATGGATAAATAAAGCACTAGAAAGCAGACCCGATTTTAAAGAAGCTCTCGCCGAAAAAAAACTCATTGCTGCGCTCTAGCCGAATAAGGCAGGATTGATATCCAATATGTTATCGTTGATATATTGATCCATGAATTCTTGATTAAAAGAATCACTTCCGATTAATTTTTCTTCTTGTAAAATTGCTTTTATATCTAATTGTCTATACGCTTTAAGGTATGGTATTGAAAGTGGTGCATAACTATAATGCCAGGGCTCATATTTAAATCCTTTGCGATCTGGCGCATCAGTATACACAAGCTTAAAGTCATACTTATTAGCATTTGCATCCATCCATTCCTTCATTGCACAAAAAGGACCTGTACCGTGAAACTTAGACGGAACCAATACATCTCCTGATACATCAGGATTTCCATCTATAATATCTATATCTGTACCCCAATGATGACGCGAAGTGCCTGGTATTGTAGAGTACTCGATTATTTTTAGAATACTTGGAGTGGGAGAGAGACCGCTTTCGCGAAAGCGCTTAAACTTGCGCTCCCATATTCTATTTTGATGTGCATAATTACGGTAGCTCGATACTACTTTTAGAGTAATGCCATCTTCCTTTGCTGCTGTTTGCATTTGCAGGAAAGCCTGAGAGGCTTGAGGTCTGAGCTTGTAATCTGGTCCAGTAATAAGAGATGGATTGCCTTGGCCAAGTAATTCTAGTGTTGTTATCGTTTGTGAGCTTGCGAATGAAGTAATCGGGAGCGACGCTGCTACAGCACTTAAAACACTTAGTTGGGTGAATTTTCTTCTGTTCAAATCAGTTCTTTTTTCATGACAAAATGAGCACCTATTTTAGGGATATTAAATTCGGGTCCTACGGTTTTATAACCTAGAGTTTTATAAAAATTAAGTGCTACTATGCGTGCGTTAAACCAGAGTAAAGTTCGACCTTTTTCTTTGAGCAGTTGTTCTCCTTTTTTAAGAAGGAGCTCTGCAAGGCCTTTTTTTCTATATTCTGGGAGTACGGCCATACCTCTTAATCTGCTGTGGACTCCAGGGAAATCAGGATGTGTGTCTTGCATAAAACTAGCAACACCCACAATCGAGTTTTGATAAAAAATGCCTAAATGAAAGGTGCTTTCCTTCTCATCTGCTTCCATATACACATCTTCTAGAGGTCTGCCTTTGCGCAAAACAGGATGTCTTACTGGCCAGGTTTCTTCTGATGTTATTTCCCGCAATTGGTACTCGGCGTTTTGTAATTGGTATAATAAGGCGGGCATCCCGTCATAGTTAATGCTACTAATTTTATGCAGCCCACATTTTTTTATAACCTTATGAGAAGCTGCATTGTCTATGTGTACGTGAGCTATGAGAAAAGGATATCTTAAAGTTTTAAAGGCATAGTCAATTACCGCTTTTGCACTCTCTGTAGCATATCCTTTATTCCAGTGATGCCTATAAAACCGAAAACCTATATCTACTTGTCTAATTTCTGGATGATATTTGAGACCACACCATCCTAGAAACTTCTTATCTTCTTTTCTAACTACGGCATATCTACCAATGCCCGTTTTTTGATAGGCATCATAATGCTGTATAAAATGGAGAGCTTCCCTTTCGCTAGTAAAAGGTAAATCACCTGTATGCTTAAGAACTTCAGGATCATTATTTAAATGGAATAATTCCTTGGCATCATCAAGAACAAAATGACGTAAAAACAGACGTTTAGAATGTATGACAGGCTCCATAGACTACAGAAGAAATTCTATAGCAAATTAATGAATAATACCTAATAATGATCGACTATCGCTGAATATAAAACGGACCCGCTATATCCTGACGACCAGGAATTTTTAATACATAATAATAGGTGCCTACAGGAAGTTCTTGCCCTTCATTTATAGTCACACGACCGTTTGAAGTGCCATCAAATGAATTGTCATAGTCTCTCATATTAAAAACCTCTACACCCCATCTATTAAAAAGTATAAGTTCATTGCCTGGAATAGATTCTATGCCTTCTATTATAAACGTATCATTTAAACCATCTCCATTAGGTGTCATAATCGTAAAGGGACGTATATCTCCATTTGCTCTAAGTATTGATCCAAAAGTAAGGGCGCTGTATAAAGAAGGATCTATAACTTGTGAGGTGATCTCACCTTGATCAAAATTGCCTGAGACTGCAGTGTTTCCCAGATCAACCCAAAGGTTTAGGGCAGTAGAGAAACCTACAACTCTTAAAAAGGACAGATCGTCTGCCAGTAAAGGAATAAGACTTTGCTCATCCCAAGTTAGCGTCACTCTAGCAGGCTGTGTTCCATCAAGATCCCAATACTCGTGTTCGCTTACAATAGATAGTGTGTTTTGAAAATTGGAAGTAACAAAATTTCCACCTAGTGTACTTGGATTATTTGGGTCTTCAAAAAAATATGCTGCGGTGTAGGATGTAAAAGAAGTGTCTTCTCGTAATACAGATAGCGTTCTTAATCTAAAATCATCGCCAATAGGGAATATAAAGTCTAAATCACCATCATTATTTACGTATCCATCCACATGTCTGGGATCATCTTCTCCCAGATAAATTCCATTATTTGTGAAGTCCAGATAGGTAGGAATGTCTGCGCGAGGGGTGATAATACGCCCATCTAAAAATTCTAGAAAGTTACTGACGCCTGTTGCAACTTCAAGAATAAGATCATCTGCCACATCTACCTCCATATCATAAAATATAGGTTGGTTGCTACCAGAAATAAACAACTCGTTTTGGGTATTATAAAAACCTGCTAATCCTAAATTGTCATCAAAATCACCATCATTAATGAGATCTATATGAAAACCCATTTGTCCTTGATCGTGAATCTGTATGTCTCCAAAATTATGGAATGCCTGTTGTGCTTTCGCGAAAGCGAATGTACCAAAAAGGAACATGTATAAAATAAAAGTTCTCATTGTGTTCTTATTTGTACGCTGTGAATAAAACGAGTAATGCCTCATTATTTACATCGTCTGGTTGAACGTCTGTTAAGGCATTTCCGCTGTTAACTGTTATTACACCATCTGTATATTCTACGGTAAGTTCAAACCCATCTGTTGTGAAAGAGTCAAAAGCTGCTTCTATTTTTCCTAGGCTACTTCCGTTTTGATCTCCGTAGCGCACCCCAATGCAATTGCTACTACTGGCATAACGTGATATGTCGTTAATGGAGTTTCCGTGACCGCCTACGAAGATGGCTTGCTGTACAAGTGTGCCTCCAATATTTCTAACAAATCCGTTCATCGTTCCATAAGAGTTGTCTATACCACGGTCATTATTTCCAATTCCGTTATCCGAATCTATATTGAGACTCTCTACATTTGCATTTGCCACAAAAGTAACTTGTGACGGCTGGAAAGGGATTCCCGAAACGGTAACCATTCCTTCTGCAGAAATGATAAAAGTCCCTGTGTATACTGTGGGGCCTAGAAATGCACCGCCGTCTGTTCCTACTTGGATTTGGTTATCTGCGTTAGCACTTACTACCTGTGCCGTAGAGGTGGTTCCATCTTCGTCTGTGTAGGTTATTTCTCCTGTTGCTGCTGGATCTGATGCAGTAGGGGTATCGTCTTGTTCTAAGGACGTGACTGTTTCTAGATTTTCAACTAAACTAGTTAAATCCAACTGAGTAGTTACATTGTCTTCATTAACGTAATCTATGTTTGTGTTATCTGCATTGAGGGCAATAGTCGTGAGTGTTTCTAGCCCCATAACATCAATGATTACAGGAGCTCCATCACCATTATCAAACGTAAAAGTGCCATCTGTATTTTCGGTAAGAGTAGCTTTGTCTACAGTGTCTGTAGTCCCATCAGGTTTAGATAGGCTAAATGATCCATCATTATTATCAATAAGTGCTACTGTATCTACATAAGCTTTGTTAACAGCGTCGCCTGGGTTAACTGGCGTTGCTACATTTAATATATTATTGTTACTCATATCCAAATCTCCAACCATAGTATCTCCTGTTACATTTACATAACGTGGATCGTATAATATGGCATTGAAAGGATTTGTGAGTATCCAAGTTGATGTGTCTGCGTCATAAACAAAGGTCTGACCTACTGTTGCAGGATTTGCTGCCGAATTGTTTACTATATAAATATCTCCTTCTACAGGTGCCGGCACTTCGACAGGTGTAATTGTTGTATCATCTGCAGTAGGTCCCGTAAATACTCTACCGATTGTAATCGAAACATTACCAGAAGCATCAGGAATATTGCCATTTACAGAAGCGACACGAGTGCCATATACCCAATCGGTACCATTCCAGAATATCTCATCATTTGTGGCCGTTCCGTTAGCAAACATTTCTAGTGTAATCTGATCTGTTAGATCAACTAGATTCCCGGCAGTTGCTGGGTTTGTAAGAGATAGCTCGGTTCCGCTTAATTGAATGTCTTGTAGTTCATTTAAAGGATCTGCATCTGCATCTTGTATATTAATGTCTATATCACCTCCATCTTCAAGGGCTACATTTACTTCTTCAAGAGCTGTTGTTATTGTAGAAGAGATCATCTGATCATCTGTACTTACTCCAGAGATGTCTATAGTTTGGTCTCCACCAGCATCTGTTATCGTAAGCTCTGTTCCATCAAAAGCGATTCCTGTGTTATATTCATTTGTAGGGTCTGCATCTGCATCTTGTATATTGATTGTGGTATTTGCACCATTAGTAATAGATATTTCAACTTCTTCATTGGGGCTGGTAACCGTATTAGATAAATCTTGGAATTCGTTTGTAGGATCTGAGTCTGCATCGCGAATGTCAATTGTAGTGTTAGTACCATCTGTGATATTGACTCTTACCTGCTCATTTGGAATCAAAATGGTATTGCTCAAGTTTTGAAATTCGTTGGTATCATCGTTATCTCCATCATCTAGCGTAATAATGGTTTCAATACCATCTTCATCTGTATAGGTTAAGGTGCCATTTCCATTATCAACTAATGTAGTTAATGCTTCACTTACATCTGTTGAGGTTAGTATTTGTAGAAATCCAGTTTCGGTATATTCAAATATTCTATTCACATCTGTATTGTAGACTAGCATCCCTATTTCTAAATCTGCAACGTTGTATGCATCAATTTCTGTTTGGGATGCTTTCTGAATGTTCACTAATAATTGGGGATTTGTCGTTTGTGAAATTCCCAATTGACACATGAATAGTGCTATAAGTATGGTTACTATATTTTTCATATTTGAAAATTTAAATATTGTTAATTGATAAAGAATGAAACACATCCGCAAGCAGTGCCCGAGAATTCTGTTCCTGGGCCACCACCAGTATTTCCTCCATTAAGATTTATACCTTGATTCACACTTGTAATTGGATCTAAACCAGTTAGTAAATGGTTGTAGGTTCCATCTCCATTATCTTGAGTAGTTAACGTAACATTGGCTGGTAATCCAGTTATGGTAGCATAAGGTCTATTTGAGATTAAAACTTCCCAGGTTCTCCCTACATTATTTCCAACATTAAAACTTAATTGAAAACTACCTCTATCGCCTAGATTGTTAAAAGTAAAATCTGTGGCAGGCATTCCTATAGGAGTTGCGCCTCCACCTCCTGAATTTCCTCCTCCAGCAGCAGTTCCTCCATTTCCAAATCCAGGAATGCATATTACACTAAACATAAACTCAGAGTCAAAATCTACACGGGGAGAACTTCCATTGTCATTATCTCCTACATTTACTCTAAACCCGCTAGTTTCTTGCTGATAATAACTAATATTAGGATCATCATTTCCAGCGCCTTGACGATCAGTTACTGTTAGTTGAATAACATAATCTGTAGTACCTAAATCGTTGTCGAAGGTAATTTGATAATCTCCAGTATCAATTAAGCTTACAGTTGCGTTAAAGGCTGCAGTTTCTGGACCTGCAGCAGATACTTTACCAGCAGCGCAAATAGTTGGTCCCGCAAAAAATGCCCCACCATCTGTTCCAACAGTAATATTATTATCAGGATCTGCGCTAACTACTTGTGCAGTAGAGGTGGTTCCGTCTTCATCCGTATATGTTATTTCTCCTGTTGCTGTTGGGTCTGCGGTACTAGGCGTGTCGTCTTGCTCTAAGCTGGTTACCGTTTCATCTGCTGCAATATCAACAAATAAAGCTCCATCTGTTCCTACACCAATTCCATTGTCTGCATCTGCAGAGATCAAATTTACATTAGCATTGGTACCATCTTCATTATCATAGGTAAGCTCTCCACCTGCTATGTCTAGCTCTGTTACAGTTTCTTCAATCTCAAAAGGATCTCCTTCTTCATTATTGTAGGTGCCAATTAAATTGGTATTTGTAGCTGTATTAAGATCTGTTACATCTGTCACCGTTTCCTGGGCTGCTACATCTACAAATAATGCTCCATCTGTTCCCGAAGCAATTGCATTATTAGGATCTACCGAAATCAAGTTTACATTAGCGTTTGATCCGTCTTCATTGTCATAAGTCAGTGCTCCTCCTAGGATGTCCAGCTCTGTAACTGTCTCTTCAATAGCAAAAGGAATACTATCTTCATTGTTATATGTTCCTATAAGATTTGTGTTAGTTGCAGTATTAAGATCTGTAACATCTGTTGTTGTTTCTTCTTCTGGGACTTCAACAAACAATGCACCATCAGTTCCTGCACTTATACTATTATTTGGATCTGTAGATATCAAATTTACATTGGCATTGGTTCCGTCTTCGTTATCATACGTAAGTTCTCCACCGAGAATATCAATTTCTGTTACTGTTTCTTCTATAGCAAAAGGGATACCATCTTCATTGTTATAGGTGCCAATAAGATTTGTGTTAGTTGCAGTATTAAGATCTGTAACATCTGTTGTTGTTTCTT
>CAZXMY010000015.1:10191-11559 GCA_964641325.1 uncultured Flavobacteriaceae bacterium
TTCCTGCACTTATACTATTATTTGGATCTGTAGATATCAAATTTACATTGGCATTAGTTCCGTCTTCGTTATCATACGTGAGTTCTCCACCTAGAATATCAAGTTCTGTCACTGTTTCTTCAATAGCAAAAGGGTCACCTTCTTCATTATTATAGGTGCCTATGGGATTTGTATTTGTTGCAGTATTAAGGCCTGTGACATCAGTCACTGTCTCGCCAGCTGCAATATCAACAAATAATGCTCCATCTGTTCCTGCGCTAATTGCATTGTTTGGGTCGGCCGAAATCAAGTTTACATCTGCATTGGTTCGATCTTCGTTATCATAGCTCAATGCTCCTCCAAAAATGTCCAGTTCGGTAACTGTTTCTTCTATGGCAAAAGGGTCACCTTCTTCATTATTGTAAGTACCTATAGGATTTGTAATTGTCGCTGTATTCAAGCCTGTTACATCTGTCACAGTTTCATCTGCTGCAATATCAACAAATAATGCTCCATCTGTTCCTGCACTAACTGCATTGTTTGGATCTGCAGATATTAGGTTAACATTAGCATTGGAACCATCTTCATTATCATAGGTAAGTTCACCCGCTGCGATATCAAGTTCGGTTATGGTTTCATCTATTTCTATAGTAGTTCCATCAGCTTCCGTTACTGTAGCAATGAGATTACCCGCAATGACATCAGTAATTACGATACCATTGGTATTAATGATAACGTCTGTACCGTCGTTATTTGTAAAAGTGTATGTTCCGTCAAGATTATCAGTGATATCAGCTTTAGCTACAGTTTGCACGGTACCGTCTTCATTAGTATAGGTTACAAATCCATCATTGTTATCCGTAAGATTGGTAACTGTTTGTGCAGCCGACACATCTACGAATAGCGCTCCGTCAGTTCCTGCGGTAATGCTATTATCTGCATCTCCAGAGATCAGATTTACATTAGCATTGGAACCATCTTCATTATCATAAGTAAGTTCACCCGCTGCGATATCAAGTTCGGTTATGGTTTCTAGAATATCTGTATCCGTTGCACCAGCACTAGAATGAGTGGCAATTGGATTACCAACAGTAACTACTTGAGTAACTTCAGAATTAGCATCAAAAGATACAGGTACTCCTGCAGCATTGGTATAAGTAAATGTGCCATCTGCATTATCTACTAAATCACCATCAGCATCAAAAGTTGTTACGATTCCATCTTCATTAGTATATGTAAAAGTTCCA
Source organism: uncultured Flavobacteriaceae bacterium (assembly GCA_964641325.1). GTDB lineage: Bacteria > Bacteroidota > Bacteroidia > Flavobacteriales > Flavobacteriaceae > Dokdonia. Next base: position 11,418 of record CAZXMY010000015.1, read on the forward strand.
TCACCATTGTCTACAAGTACCGTTGTTGTTTCGAAATTAGCAATTACATTAGGTAAATTGAAGGTTGTTGGATCTCCATTTTCATCAGTATAGGTAATATTACCAGTAGTTCCATCAAATGTTATAGAGGTAACGGTTTCAA
>CAZXMY010000015.1:11659-12238 GCA_964641325.1 uncultured Flavobacteriaceae bacterium
AGTTGTCAATTATAGTGGCTAAGTCAATAATGGTAGGAAGTCCATCTTCATCTGTATAGGTTATTGTTCCGTCGCCATTGTCTACAAGAGTTGTGGTAGTTTCAAAGTTTTGTATTGCATTAGTGAGATTAAATGTAGTACTGTCCCCATTCTCATCTATGTATGAGATGTTTGCTGTCGCTGCGTCAAATACTACTGATGTAACGGTCTCGAAGTTGTCAATAATATCAGCAAGATTGATAACGGTATCTAATCCATCTTCATCTGTATAGGTGATTGTTCCGTCGCCATTGTCTACAAGGATTGTGGTAGTTTCAAAGTTTTGTATTGCATTAGTGAGATTAAATGTAGTACTGTCCCCATTCTCATCTATGTATGAGATGTTTGCTGTCGCTGCGTCAAATACTACTGATGTAACGGTCTCGAAGTTGTCAATAATATCAGCAAGATTGATAATGGTATCTAATCCATCTTCATCTGTATAGGTTATTGTTCCGTCGCCATTGTCTATTAAAGTAGTTACGGTGTCATTAGTATCTACGGTTACTGCATTCCCAAAATCATCAGTAATAGTAAAAG
>CAZXMY010000015.1:12338-16390 GCA_964641325.1 uncultured Flavobacteriaceae bacterium
AATTGAAGGTTACGATATCTCCGGCAGCATTGGTATGGGTAAAGGTACCATCGCCGTTATCTATTAGTGTACTACTGGCATCAAAAGTAGTTACCGTATTATCTTCTGAAGTATAGGTAAAGCTTCCGTCGCCGTTATCGGTTAGCGTAGTTACCGTGTCATTAGTATCTACGGTTACTGCATTCCCAAAATCATCAGTAATAGTAAAAGTTCCGTCTCCATTATCAACTATTGTTGAGTTTAAGGAATTGAAGGTTACGATATCTCCGGCAGCATTGGTATGGGTAAAGGTACCATCGCCATTATCTATTAGTGTACTACTGGCATCAAAAGTAGTTACCGTATTATCTTCGGAGGTATAAGTAAAGCTTCCGTCACCGTTATCTACAAGTGTTGTGGTCGTTTCTAAAAAGTCTATGGTAGTTTGATTTCCGCTTTCGTCTGTATACGTAAAGGTGCCATCACCATTATCTGTTATAGTAGTTACTGTTTCTTTAAGGTTATCACATAGACTTTCCCAATTGCTACCGTTATATTGAAAAATACATGATTGATCCGTATTAAATACCATTCCTCCAGTTAAAGGAGTAATCGCATTCATTTGAGCGTCATTCACTCTAGTTAGGATCAAAACTTTATCAGAACTTTCTAATTCTAATAAAGAAGAATTGTCAATAGTATTAGGATTATCACCTATTTTAACTTGTCCAAAAAGAGTAAGACTAGAGCATACTACAAGGAGTGTAAAAATAATTTTTTTCATCATATTATGTTTGGGATTCGCACTGTTCTCGGTGTTGAATTGACTGAACAAGGGACGACTTATACTACACGAAGGTATATTTTCTCCAAATGAATTAAGGGAACGTGAATTAAAAAAAATAATTTGTTACTAAAATTGAATTTCGGCGACAAAACAATGCATTTTGACGATTGATTTTGTGTGGTTTGCAAGATAAAATACATCGCCAACTCCTAATAAAACGTTAATATAGTATCAAAGCAAGCCTATTTTTTAGTATTGAAAATCAATAATTTATCTATTATATTGTACTTGAAGTGTTATTAGGTAAATTAAGTTGCTAAAAATGATGTTGGAATTTCTAATGAAAAACTGGACGAAAAATCTAGAAATGTTTTGAGCTTTCGCGAAAGCATATTTTTAAAAATCTAATGCAGTGTTACTTGCTATTTCCAAGGGTGCTTTATTCTTTTCAAAAATCCGAGCTTTGAGCGTTCCTTTTAATACAATAGAAGAATTTTTTACTTCGAGCCAACTTCCTTCTCGCAATCCGATAACGGGTATAGTATTATATGCATGAAATTCCTTAATTCGCGTTTCTCGAGTTTCACCCATATGGGTGTTTCCGTCTATTGGATCCAAATAATGAGGATTAATGTTAAAAGGAACCAATCCTAGTGTTTTAAAACTAGGTGGATATTGTATGGGCATGTCATTAGAAGTTTGCATCGTTAGACCACAAATATTGCTACCTGCACTTGTTCCTAAATAAGGAACTCCATTATGAAGAGCTTCTCTAAGAGTAGGCATTACCTCCTGTTTGTAAAGCTGATTTACAAGCACAAAGGTATTGCCGCCACCTGTAAAAATAGCTGACGCTTCCGTAATAGCTTTTTGTGGATCCTTGTATTCATGAAGTCCCGTAACTTTCTTTCCTAATTTTATAAATGCCTTTTTTACAATTGACGTATAGTCATCATGCGACAAGCCACTTGGTCTAGCATAAGGAATAAAGCAAACCTCCTTGCTATGGGCAAAATGTTCTTCTAAAATTGGGAATAAATACTCCAGATAAGTGCCGCCATATACGGTAGACGTACTTGCGAGAATAAGATTTTTAGACATAGCCAAGAATTTAGAACTCAAAAATACACACAAAGCTATCTTAACAAAAGTTTATTGTCATTTTAAGTTTTACTTGTGAAGCTGTCTTGTTTCTTTGAGATTAATAATAGTTAGCCATCTATATCTTGATTAGAATTGTACTTGCTTTATTTTTTTGTACTCTAGTTCAAGCTCAAGATATTATTGAGTTTAAAGGAAGAGTGTTGAATGACAGTTTAGAGAAAGCTTCGCTCAATGTGGTTAATATTTCTTTAAAGAAAGGAACGATTACAAATGTAAAGGGTGAGTTTATTATTACTGCTCGTGAAAATGATACTATACATATTAGTGGCCTAAATTATGAGCCTAGGCAATTTGTTGTAAATACAAGCATGTTCAACAGGGAACGCATATCCTTGTATTTGATTCCAAAAGTCACAGAGTTAGATGAAGTGAGGATTAGTAATATAGAACTTACAGGAGATATTAAGAAAGATGTGCTTTCCACATCACTAGCTCCAAATAGTACTGCGCATAGATTGGGTATTCCAGAAAATAAGCATCGCACTTATACGCCGGAAGAACGTAAGCTTTATGCAGCAAGTAGTGGTGTTCTAAGCGGACTTATTAATGCTATTTCCGGAAGAACCGCTATGCTTAAAAAGCATTTAGAAGTTTCTCAATTACAGGCAAAAGTATATTACACACGGTCTCAATTTTCTGATAGCCTTTATATGAAAGAACTTAAAGTTTCTGAAGACCTAATAGAAGATTTTGTTTACTATGTTTTTGAAGATGAACAAGCGCTCCACTATGTTGATGAGAGTAATTTGTTAGAATTATTAGATTATATGATGATAAAATCAAAACAATATTTAGCTTTGAAACAACAAGAACATTAATTGTATTAATATGAATAGATTACAACTTCCCGCACTTTTAATGTTTTTGCTTTTTAGCTTATGTATTTTTGGTCAAGAAGAAATCGCCCTCACAGGCCAAGTACTTAATGACACAATAAGTAAATCCCAGCTTACAGTAGTAAATATTACCAGAAAAAAAGGTACAATTACCAATAAGGATGGAGAGTTTACTATCCTAGCAGCAGTTAATGATACCATTAATGTAAGTGCCGTGCAATACGAGTCGCGCCAGTTTGTCGTTAATCAGACCATGTTTAACAGAGGCAAAATATCATTATATCTCATTCCCAAAGTCACTGCTTTAGATGAAGTTAATATTAGTAACATAGATCTCACAGGTGATATATTAAAAGATGTAGGTTCAACCGCTTTTGAGAAAAAAGTAACGGCAGGCGAATTGGGTATTCCAGAAAATACAGCACCACAACGAACGGTAGAAGAGAGACGTTATTATACAGCAGTAACAAGCAGTGCAGGGATCCCATTGGATGGTCTCATTAATTCCATTACGGGAAGATTAAAAATGCTCAAAAAGCATATAGAAGTATCCAGATTTGCTAAAAAAATACAAGATACTAGGGTGCAGTATTCTGATAGTATCTATATGGAAAAATTAAAAATCCCTCAAGACTTAATAGAAGATTTTGTGTATTACACTTTTGAAGATGAGGGTGCAAAAAAATATGTAGATACGGGGGACGCTTTAGGTCTGTTGGATTTTATGATAGTGAAAGCAGAAGCCTATCGAAAACTTAGAGCGCAAGAAAAACACTAATGGCATATTTTTTGAAAAGTATCCGTACGTTCAAGAACGCTTTCGCGAAAAAGAGCGTGAGAGCCCAGCTGTAAAGCAAAACAAAAATTATTCTCAATGAAAGCCTATAAATTTCTTTTCATCATATTTATACCATTTTTAAGTTCCTTTTACGGGCATAAGTATTATCTAAGTGTTACAGAGCTAGAGTACAATGAGCAGGAAAAAGCCATACAAATCATCTCCAGACTTTTTTATGATGATTTAGAAGGCGTCTTGCAAGAAAGATATGATGAAACTCTTATAGTAGATCCAGATGCTGATCAAGAAAAACTAGACAAATATCTTTCAAAATATCTATCTCAAAAAATAGAAATTACGGTAAATGGCACCTCCCAAAAACTTGTTTTTATAGGCAAAGAATATGAAGACGACTATGTCGTATGCTATATTGAAGCATCTGATATTCAAAGTATTAAAAGTGTAAAAATAAAAAACACTTTGTTAATGGATCTATATAAAGAACAAA
>CAZXMY010000016.1:0-16375 GCA_964641325.1 uncultured Flavobacteriaceae bacterium
TAGATATACCGATGTTTTTCTGCTGGCGTACCGCCATAAATAAGCTTATCGCTAGATTGAGGAGTGCCTAATTTGTGATAGTATACTTTATGCTGGTCTGTCTTAGCCGAAAGTTCACTTCCCTTAGGCTTGTCATAGCTGGAATAATAAAAGCCTTCATTTTTATACCAAGACATTCCAGAAAATTTAATATCTACAAGAGTATCTTCTATAATCTTCTTAGACGCCGTTTCCATAACAAGAATTTTACGCCAGTCACTTCCTCCTTCTGATATGGAGTAGGCAAGGGTTCCTCCATCTTTTGAGAAGCTAGTGCCCCCAAGCGAGATTGTACCATCTTCGGCAAAAGTATTGGGATCTAAAAAGACTTGCGCAGTATCAGGATTGTCACCTGTTTTGTAGCGATAGAGTACAAATTGATTTTGCAGTCCATTATTTTTATAAAAATAGGTGTAATCCCCTTCTTTAAAGGGCGCTCCTATTTTTTCGTAATTCCATAGTTTTTCAAGTCTTTGTTTTAGGGCATTTCTAAATGGGATGGTATCTAAGTATCCAAAAGTTACTTGATTTTGTCTTTTTACCCAATCTTCGGTTTCTGTACTGCGGTCGTCTTCTAACCAGCGGTAAGGATCTGGCACGTCGGTTCCAAAATAGGTGTCTATAGTATCTGCTTTTTTAGTAGGGGTATAGTTCACAGCAATGTTTCGTTCTTGAGGTTGTTCTTCGGTTTTACAGGAAAATAAAGTGGCAGCAAGTACTGCTAATAGCGCAAGATTTTTCATAAAATAGTCAATTGTTTTTTCGGATAGTGAAGATAGGGAGAATTACGCTTTCGCGAAAGCGCAAAAAAACCAATATTTTGGCAACGTATTTTAGGACTAGATACCGCAATAAATAAAAAAAGCCTATCAAAATGATAGGCTCTAGACAAAATATATTATAATCTTTATTTAACTAAGCTCTTATAATGACCCCAGTTTCTTGATATAAAGTATATATTAAGGATGGCAACAAATAGTGCAGGCACTATGTTAGGTGGATCCAAAACTGCGTGAAAAAGCACAATGTTTACCGAGAGCGGAAGTAAAGCAAGCAAGGCCGCAGGAAACGCTTTTTTCGTAATAAGAAGAAGACCAACCGTTACTTCTAGTGTACCCACAAGGTACCACATATAGCCACTGTCTGTAAAGGCTTGAAAAAGATTTGCTGCTCCGTGGTTGTCTCCAAATTCGAAGTCTGGCATAAACCAAAAAAACTTATTGAGACCAAAAATTAATAATAATAATCCGAGAACGATTCTAAGAATAGTGTGTACGATTTTCATAAGCTTGTTTTTAGTTGATATTTAATGCTTTCTCAGTTATACTTGCCAAACATATACGAGTAACTCAAGAACTTGACTTGAAAAAGCGTGTGTAAATTAATAATTATTTCTTAAACACCTTTCAGTTTTAATTGAAATGAGGTAAATATCATTGTATCTCTCTATACTTATGAGATCGTTTTCTATTCAATAAGAGCAATATATTTCTAGAATAAAATTAAAATTTAGACAAGCTTGTTTTTAACTAGGTATTCTGCGATCTGAACTGCGTTAGTAGCAGCACCTTTTCTAAGATTATCAGATACGACCCACATATTAAGAGTGTTTTCTTGAGAATGATCGCGACGTATACGACCTACAAAAACATCGTTTTTGCCTTGGGCATAAATAGGCATAGGATATGTATTTGTATCCGGATTGTCTTGAACAGTTACTCCATCTGTTTCACTTAATATTTTAGGAATATCCTTAAGGTCATACTCGTTTCTAAACTCTACATTAATGGCTTCACTATGACCTCCCACAACAGGAATTCTGACCGCAGTAGCCGTAACGGCTATAGATCGATCATCTAATATTTTTTGGGTCTCACGAACCAGTTTAAGTTCTTCTTTTGTGTATCCATTTTCTTCAAAAACATCACAGGCAGGGATAGCGTTACGGTGTATTGGATAAGGATATGCCATTTCTCCTTTGGAGCCAGCATACTCATTCTCTAACTGCTGCACTGCCTTAACTCCCGTTCCAGTAATAGATTGATAGGTAGAAACAACAAGTCTTTTAATCCCGTACTTTTCATGTAAAGGAGCCAGTGCTAATACCATTTGTATAGTAGAGCAATTAGGGTTGGCTATTATTTTATCTTCTTGAGTAAGTGACGATGCATTTATCTCTGGCACCACTAATTTTTTTGTTGCGTCCATCCTCCAGGCCGAAGAATTGTCTATAACTGTTGTCCCGGCAGCCGCAAATTGAGGCGCGTATGCTAATGAGGTGCTTCCTCCTGCAGAGAAGATAGCAATCTCTGGTTTTAAGTCTATAGCATCTTGCATGGATACAATAGTAAACTCTTGGTCTTTATACTGTACTTTCTTACCTACAGATCGTGCTGAGGCAACGGGTATTAATTGTGTGATTGGAAAATTTCGTTCTGCTAAGACTTGTAACATCACTTGTCCTACCATTCCTGTAGCTCCTACAACTGCAACTTTCATTTTGTATTTTTTTTATTTTTAAACGCCAAATGTACTTAGATGTCATCTATTCCAGACTTTAATTAGGATAGAATTGTGTAAAATCTCTCAATTTTTACAAATTAATAGCAAAATGTCTTATTTAAAACAAAACCGCCAGCTTTCATAAGCTGGCGGTCTAAAATTTATATGCTTTGTAAAGCGTAACCTGTTGGGATTACTTCTTTAAAGCATCTCTAATTTCTGTTAGAAGATCAATATCTGTTGGTCCTGCTGGAGCCTCTTCAACAGGCTTCTTAGTTTTGTTGTAAGCTTTTACCATTAAGAACATAACAAATCCAACTATAATTAAGTTAATGATTGTGTTAATCCACTTACCATACATAATTGCATTTTCTCCTTTAGTAACGGTGCCATCTGCGCCCACTACTGCTTCGTCAAGAACGACTTTCATATCGGCAAAGTCAATTCCACCTGCGAAGTGACCCACGATAGGCATAATGATGTCTCCTACAAAACCATTGATTACGAGTCCCATTGCTGTTGCCATAATAACTGCAACTGCAAAATCAATCACGTTGCCTGTCATTATGAAATTCTTAAATTCTTTTAACATGTCTTTTAGTTTATTTAGTTAATAATTTAGACTTAAAGATAATCAAAAAATTCTTTTGTTAATAAAAGGTTAATCGGGTAACATCAATATTTTAAAACTATCGAAGAACGACACGTTTTACCCGTTGAGAAACAGCGGTAAGCAGCTCGTAGGCTATAGAGTTTATTTTTGAGGCTAGAGAAACGGTAGAAGCCTCTTGTCCAAACACAGTAACATCATCTCCTTCTTCACACAAGATTTCCGTTACATTTACCATAAGCATATCCATACATACATTACCCACAATAGCGGCTTTTTTACCATGTATAATTACCCAGCCTACACCATTGCCAAAAGCTCTGGAGATGCCATCTGCGTGACCTATAGGAAGTGTTGCAATTTTTTCAAGCGATTGTGCCGTATAAGCACGATTGTAACCAACACTTTCTCCAGGTGCGATATGGTGAATTTGAGAAATAACTGTTTTTAGTGTAGCCACAGGCTGCAATTGGGCATCTTCCAGAGCGGTGTTGCCATAGCCATACAATCCTATTCCCGTCCTTACAACATCAAATTGCGCTTCTGGATAATTGAGGATGGCAGAGGTATTGCTTTGATGCAAAAAGGGTTCATAGCCCAATTGAGTCTTCAAATCAGAAGCTATTCTTGTAAACAAATGGATTTGCGTAGTAGTAAACGTTCTTTCATTGATATCTTCACTAGCAGCAAGGTGGGAAAAAATAGACTGAACCTTTAGCGTTTGTGTTTCTTGCATTTTTTCTGCAATCCATGAGCTATCTTTTTCATCAAAGCCTAACCGGTTAAGACCCGTATTAAATTTGAGATGAATCGGATAGTTTTTCTGCGAGTGTGCTTTCGCGAAAGCGTTAAAGGCTTCAAAAACACGTTTGCTATAGATACTAGGCTCTAAGCATTTTTCTAATAAAAGGTCAAAATTATCAGGCTGCGGATGGAGTACAAGAATGGGACTAGTGACGCCTGCTTCTCTAAGTACCTTACCCTCATTAGTATACGCCACGGCAAAATAGAAAACGCCCAACTTTTCTAATTCTAAGGCCACTTCGCCAGCGTCACTGCCATATCCAAAAGCCTTGACAACCGCCATCATTTTTGTATCTGGAGCGAGTTTACTTTTTAGATAGGTATAATTATGGCGTAATGCCTTTAGATCTATTTCCAAACGGCTAATCCCCATACATTAATTTGCTTTTTTAATATTTTTAGATGGATCTGTGTTGGGGAGTTCTTGTGGGTCTTTCACCTCCATTTTTTTGAGACGGTCTCTAAGCATTGCCTTATAGTAAGCGGCACGGCTTAGAGGCTCATACTCTTCTGTTTCACCTAAGAGCACAAGATTATCATTTTGGGCTTTCCGATAGCTATATTGGGCTAGATTACCTGTGCGTGTACATACTGCATGAACCTTTGTCACATACTCTGCTGTGGCCATAAGCGCGGGCATAGGCCCAAAAGGATTACCTTTAAAATCCATATCTAATCCCGCTACAATAACACGTATTCCTCTATTTGCCAGATCATTGCATACTTGCACGATCTCATCATCAAAAAACTGTGCTTCGTCTATTCCTATTACGTCACAGTCGTCTGCTAGTATGGGAATATTTGCTGCTGCTGGCACAGGTGTTGAGCGTATTTCATTAGCATCATGAGAGACAACCATTTCCTCATCATAACGCGTGTCTACAATAGGTTTAAAAATCTCCACCTTTTGTTTTGCAAATTGCGCACGCTTGAGCCTTCGGATCAATTCTTCTGTTTTGCCAGAGAACATAGAGCCACAAATAACTTCAATCCACCCGAATTGCTCTTTATGATTTACTGTATTTTCAAGAAACATTTTGTACTTTTCAAAACCAAAACGTTTCAAAAGCTGTTTTGGGATTAAGTAAGCGTAAATTTATCAAAAAACATACGTATTCTGGTCGTATTAATCGAAAGTTATGAAGAAATCCCTTAAAGAAGAATTAGTAAGTCTTGCTCATAAAATATTGCAGTTAAAGGAAGGGTCTTCATATGAGGAAATCACAGCCGAGGCGCGAACGGTTTACGAAAAACTAGCTGTGCTGGCTTATGCAGAGAAGCTTGAGAAATCTAATCTCCCTACTATTGGATTAGAAAAAGTGCAAGAAGCCATGTCAGACTTTGAAGCTGCTAATGAAGGGGAAATACATGAAGAAGTTTCTATAAATCCCTTGGCAATAGCTAAAGCTAATAAAGAAAAGTTTGAAGAAGCAACATTAAATGATGAGCATAGACCAGATGGTACACTTTTTAACCAAGAGGAACCTGTTCATGAACCTGTTATTGAAAAAATAAAGGATATGGTTGCAGAGATGCCACCAGAAGCTGCAGCTATAGATGAACTGGTGGATTCTATTGAGCCTAGAGACTTTCAAAAAAACGATATATTAGATATAGGCGGTGAGTATGCACAAACGCCCATTTTTGACCCTATCACCAGTCAAGAAGATGAAAAACCAAAGAACCTAAATGAACGTCTTAAAGCAGGACTTAAAGTAGGACTTAATGACAAGCTAGCTTTTATAAAACATCTTTTTGGGGGTAGTGATGCAGATTATACAAGAGTGCTAAGTCAATTAGAAACTTTTTCTACAATGGAAGAAGCAAAGGACTTCATAGCACAAATGGTCAAACCAGATTATAACCAGTGGGAAGACAAAGAAGAATATGAAGAGCGATTCCTGCAGCTGCTTGCTAACAAGTTTGAATAAGCAACCTAAACTAAACTAAAATATATGAAAACTCAACGTATTATCTACTGGATAGCTACGCTACTTGTCTGTGGCATTTTTCTGTATTCTGCGCAAATGTATTTTCGAAATACAGAAGCAGTACAAGGCTATTTTGAACATCTTAATTATCCTGGCTATATAGTAATACCTCTCGCTATAGCAAAAATTATCGCTATAATTATGGTTTTATGGAGAGGTATTCCCTGGGCTACAGAATTAGCATATGCAGGCTTGCTTTTTGATGGAATACTGGCCTTAACAGCGCATTTGCATGCTAATGACGGAGGGTATATGTTTTCCCTACTCGTAGTCATATTTTTACCTATTTCTTATTTCCTAGGGAAAAGAGTCCGATCTATGTATGAGTAGATTATATCTTATACCTACGCCTATAGGAAACCTAGAGGACATCACCCTTAGGGCAATTAAGGTATTAAAAGAAGTAGACCTTATTCTGGCAGAAGATACACGTACTAGCGGGAAATTATTGAAACATTACGAAATAACTACCCCTATGCAGTCACATCATATGCATAATGAGCATAAAACGGTAGAACATCTTGTAAAACGTATTCAATCTGGAGAGACTATTGCTCTTATAAGCGATGCTGGAACACCAGCTATTTCAGACCCTGGATTCTTGATGACTAGAGCCTGTGTAGAGGCAGGTATTCCCGTGGATTGCCTACCAGGAGCAACCGCTTTTGTACCGGCGTTGGTTAATAGTGGCTTGCCTAATGATCGTTTTGTTTTTGAAGGATTTCTACCTGTAAAGAAGGGACGTCAGACTAGACTCAAAGCCCTAGCCGAGGAAGCCCGTACGCTTATCTTCTATGAGTCGCCGCATAAGTTACTCAAAACACTAGGACAGCTTCAGGAATTTTTTGGTGAAGATCGCAGCGTTTCTGTATCAAGGGAGATTACAAAACTGCACGAAGAGACTATAAGAGGTACACTAAAGGAGGTTTTAGCATATTATACTAGCAAGCCGCCCAAAGGAGAAATTGTTCTCGTTGTAGCGGGTAAGAAATAATTTCCTTTATCTAGAAAAGAAGTTAAAGCTAAAATGTATACTTGGCAGAAAGAATAAGATTTCTTCCAGGAGCTGCAATTCCTGACGAATAGGTGCGATAACCTTGATCTGAAATATTTTCCAGAGCCCCAGTAAGCGTCCAGTTTTTAGTAAGCTCATATTGACCAGCAATATTAATAGTATGCCATCTAGGAGAAAATGGATTGCCGTTAGCATCTTGTGCAAATAAATGACTATTGTTTTGCTGACTTGGAGCAAGGTCATTAAAATTAAACTGGCCATTATACTCCATAAAGGCATCTATTTTCCACTTCTCATGGGTATACGTTAGATGTGTGTTCCCAAACAATGGCGCCACGTGACGTACAGGCACAAAAGACCCGTCTTCCTCTTCCTGCTGTCCATCTGTAATATTGAGTTGAGAAGTAAGCTGCAACGTCTTTGAAAAGTTAACCTCAAGGCCAAGCTCTAGACCATAAATATCTGCATTAGAAGCATTCTGTATAGCCTGCACATTACTCAACTCTCCTTGAAACTCTATCTCCGATAATCCATTGAGCGTGAAATCACGTCTCACTAGGGCATTTTCTAACCGTGTATAAAAGAAGTTGGTTTGCAGTTTAACTCTATTTACAAAGTTGAAGTCAAAACCTATTTCATAGTTATAAGCGTACTCTGCTTTTAGGTCGAGGTTAGGGACTACTACAGATCCCGGTTCACTGTCGAAAACTTTCCCAATATCATCAATATTAGGAGCCCTAAAAGCAGTAGACAAGTTTAGATGGAATCCCATAATAGGATCAGGGCTATAGGCAAGCCCAAGGCTTCCAGTTATGTTGCCAAAATCCTGACTAGACCTATCTTTAAACGGAAAATCAAAGAAGAGGGCGTTACTTTCAAAATCTTCAGAAATAAAAATGTGATTGTATCTTAGTCCGCCAGTAAGGCTTGTTTTTTGAGAAAGCTTGAGTTGCGCACTAGTATAAGCGGCAAGAGACTGCCATTGAGATCCATCCGGATATCTAGAAGGAGCCGCTTCTGAAAGCCCTGTTACAATATCGGTCTGTTGTCCAATACTTCCTACGTGATTGTAAATATATTCAAGTCCGTAAAATAGCTTGTTCTTAGAAGTTTTTAAATCTTTGGTAAAGTCCAAACCAGCAGAAACACCATCCACCTTTTCATCAGTTTCAAAAAGCACAGTATCTCCAAATGCACGTACATTGCGGCTTTCCTCATTACGCTGGTAAGATAAGGTTGCTTTTGCTCTATTATACCATTTCCCATTTCCTTCTTTATTAGCTTGAAAACTTCCTAAAAAATAGGTTTGGGGACCAAAAAACCATTCTGCATCTCTAAACTGCCCTTCATTATCCAATCGTATCAATCTATCATATCTATCATAGTCAGACGTGGTAGAGTAGATAAGATTAGCATTAAAATCCCATAATGCATTGGGTACAAAACGTACTTTTTGCATTAGGCTATAACTGCTAAAACCACTCCCAACCTGTATGAGAGGATCTTCATTATCAATTACGGTATCTACACCATCAATACGGCGTACAAAACGGTTTCTTAAATAATCATCAGGTCCGTTAGCCCCAAGACGCTGGTCATCATAATCTGAGTAACTTGCACTGGTAAGGAATGCCCATTTATTCCTGCCATAGTTAAAGTCTATATGCGCAGTTTTTTCTTGATTTGCGGAGCTATACCGTACAAGGGCATTACCGCTTAAGGGACTAGAAGATGGTCCTGTAAGTTGCGGATTTTTTGTATAAAAATTCATAACACCTCCTATAGCATCACTGCCATAGACAACAGATCCAGGTCCCAAAATAACTTCTGTGCGTTCTATCCCAAAAGGGTCTATAGAAATAACATTCTGCACATTACCTCCTCTAAAAATGGCTGTATTAAACCGGATACCATCTATAGTAATAAGCAAGCGGTTTGTAGAGAACCCGCGTATAAAGGGACTGCCTCCACCTAACTGACTTTTTTGCACAAAAACTTGCCCGCTACTTTCAAGTAAATCTGCACTAGTTTGCGCGTTTACAAAGGCAATTTTTTCTGAGTTGATACTCACTATTTTTTGAGGAATATCCCGTGAAGATTGTGCAAATTTTGAAGCAGAGAGTACAATTTCATTTAATTGATTTTCTAATTGTTTAAGAAAAACTTGATTTCGGTATATGGCAATTTGTGCCTTCGTATAACGAGCCTCTTTGTGGGCAATTTCTGAAAAAATGATTTCTTCTGCTTTCGCGAAAGCAGAAATATCTGCAACACCATCAAAATCTGTAAGTGCACTTTTAGACTTATCTTGATTATACAAGGCTACTCCAATAATAGGCTGGCGTGTGTCTACATCTAGCACTGTAACTTTTTGCCCATAGGAATAGGAAACGGCAATGAATAATAGAAGCGTGAGACGGCGCATTTATTGAAATATCGTGTTAAGTACTGCTAGCGAACGCGGTTGTTTAAAACCGTGCAAATGTACTTCATAATACTGTAATAGCATCTGAAGAAAAGCGCTACGTTCATTTTGGTTAAGCTTAATTTGTCCTAGTGCATCAAAATTTGTGCCTAAGAGCCTTTTTAGAAGAGAAATACGAGTGTCATTATAACAATGCAAATTTAGAGAGACAGCCTCAAAAGTGCCCTCTAATAGATTAAAAAAAGGAAGGTCTTTGCCAGAAATATCAGGATAAAAACCTAAATATTGAGTAAGATTAAGTAAGAATAATAAATGGAAATTTGCAATTTCTGTGCTGGAGTCCAACCACATAGTTGCTTGTTCTAAGAATAGGAAGAGCGATGTATTTTCTTCTTCTTCTTGGATAGAACTTCGTAAGACTTCAGATAGAAAGAGAACAATAGATGACTTTATAACATCTGTATGGAGGGATTTAAAATGATGGGTGACCTTAGCTTCTCGTATACTTTCTAGAGTGCCTTTATCCTTATGATTTGCTTCTATATCTAAATGCGTTAGAGGCTGGAATAAGGACACACGTAGCTTTCCTTTTCTTGATTTTAGAACATTACGTACGAGGTAGGACTTGAGTCCTGAAGAATGTGTAAAACATTTTACAATAAGGTCTGCTTCTCCATATTTTAAAGAAGAAATGACTATTGCCTTAGTTTTTACGAGCATTATCGTATAATCATAAGTTTAGCTATCTGGGTTTCTAAAGCTTGAGGCCCAGTGATAAGAATAAGATAAACGCCAGAGGCCACTCTATGTCTTCCAAAAGCAGTTGTGTCCCAGTTTATGCTTCCGCCAGTGGTGTTCTCTTCATAAACAAGATTGCCCACTAAATCTGTAATTTTTACATTAGTATTTGCTGTTAATCCTTCTATTTTAACCTCTCCAGAAAAGCTCGGACGCACAGGATTGGGATATACTATAACATTTTCAAGATCCTCCGCAGGTGCTGTTTCTGACCCTCTAAAGGCTACTAGACCTCTTAAGGTTCCAAAATATACGGTACCATCCTCTTGATCTATGATGATGTCTTGAACATTATTAGAGGGTAGTGGTGAATTACTTGTGGTAAAATGTTCTAAAGTTTCTTGACCATTAGGAGAAAAATAAAAGACTCCAGAATCTGCTGTGGCCACCCATTTATTATTTGCGCCGTCTACAACAATATCTGTTACTACCTGATCATTAAGCAATTCTTGAGGGATATCATCTTGAAGAATAATTATAGCATCTGAACTTGCTTGAGGGTCTGTAAAAATACTGGCTGGTCCAAATAAGACTCTCAATCCTAGTCGTGTACCAATCCAGAGTGTGCCATTTTGATCTATTGCTAATGACCTAAGGTCGTCTATGGGAAAATTTGCCTGACCCTCTTCTCCAAAAATGCGCGCAATAGAATTGTTAATAGGATCGTGTGCTAAAAGACCTGCACGACTACTGCCTGCAAGATATATTTTTCCATCTCCCGCTATAACTAGATCGTCTGCTCCTCTCACATCTGTAGGATCCTCTAGAAGATCTGCAAAACTAACAGGTGTAAACTGTCCAGCTGGTGATAACCTATGAATAGTATTTACGCCTCGTACATTAGAGATCCATAAATTGCCTTCCCTGTCAAATGCCGTATGGTTAACCCTAATATCATTAGGTACGATGGCGCTAAGTGTGCTATTAAGATCATCATAAAGGATAAGAGCAACATCATCTACTAATTCCAGTAATCCATCTCTAAAAGAACTTACAAATATCTGCGAGGGATTTTGTGGATTAATAGCTACATGGGTAAGATTTCTCGCTCCCAGAAGTTCGTCTGCCGGTATATTGGTCCAGCTTTCTTGCGATAGCTTGCTAATACCTTGTGTTTTTGTAGGAGCTGGGTTATACGAAACCGTATAATCTCCAAAAACCGCATAAACAACTCCCGGAGAAGATGCGAGATTAAAAATACTGTTTTCTAAAGGGCCATTCGGAAGGAGCTGGCCAATTTGAGTTTGGTCGTTTAATACAATACTCGCAATTCCGGATTGCCCTGTAGCAATGTATAAAATGCCATTTTCAATAACAGACGCTCTATAATCTGTATCGAAATCTTCTAGGTTTGTAAAAGAAGCAAAAAGAGCACCAGTAGGGTCATATACTCGAGCATTGCCAGGAAATACAACGCTTAAAAAGGCTTCATTGGGTTCTATGTCTGTTATGGCTTGCGGAAACTGCAAAAAGGAAGAGAAGTTTACACCATCAAAAGAGCGTAAGATTTGATTCCCACTTACCAAGTACAAAACTTCCTCTAGAGAAGCGATAGCTTGAAAAATTCCAGTTTGTATTGTAGACCAATTATTAAAGTCGATAATATTTGTATTACCTACAAGAGCTCTTCGTAAACCACCGTCTGTACTAGCAGCATACACATATCCACCTTGTATGGCGGTTTGAGTAATGTTTAATTGCGCTCCATTATCGCCTATAAAATAGGTGTCGTCAAACTCTAATTGACCTAAATCGTATAGTGAGATGCCAAAACCAGTAGCGATGTACGCAAAGCCATTAGACTCTATAAAGTGATTAATTCTTTTTCGATTGGGAGAAATAGAAGTACGATTAAAAATATCTACCACGGTAATAACATTAGTGCTATTACCTACTAATACGTCTATAATACCGTTGTCATAACCTATAAGAAGCGTATCAAAAGCCTCACTAAAAAATATTGAAGAAATTGTGTTTCCAGAAAGGCCATTAACTGTGGTAAGCGTTGTTATAGAACCGTCAAATGTAGAAAAAATAAAGACTGCATTTTCTGAGGCACCATAGATTCGTCCATTACCCCTAGCTACATCTTCAACCTGATTAAAAGAAAAATGCCCAACCCAATCTTCTGTAAAATCCTGCGCACTACTCTTAGAAAAACTCCAGAGTAATAGAATAATAAGTATGTTTCTAAGGCTTTTCATAGGTTCCTTTTACAACCCGATAAATGTACAATTATTGTCTTTGGCTAAAAAAGGGATATTCACTTGATCTTTTTGAGAATCCCGCTTTCGCGAAAGCATACTAAAAAGGCAACCACACGATTGCCTCTTGAAGTCTAAATACGTTATATAATATTATACCACACCCTGTGCAAGCATAGCGTTTGCTACTTTCACAAAACCAGCGACATTGGCACCTTTTACATAGTCTACATACCCATCTTTTTGTGTGCCATATTCTACACAAGCAGCATGAATATCTAGCATAATAGCGTGAAGTTTTTCGTCTACTTCTTTTGCTGTCCAGTTATAGCGCATGCTATTTTGAGACATTTCTAATCCTGAGGTAGATACACCACCTGCATTAGATGCTTTTCCAGGAGAAAATAAAATTTTTGCTTCATGAAAAACTGCTATTGCCTCAGGCGTACACGGCATATTAGCTCCTTCACCTACACAAATACACCCATTATCTACTAGAGTTTTTGCGTTGTCTCCATCTAATTCATTTTGAGTAGCACAAGGCAGAGCAATATCACATTTAATATCCCAAGGTTTTTGACCCTCAAAATATTGAGCCGAAGGATATTGGGTAACATATTCCTTTATGCGACCACGCTTAACGTTTTTGAGATTCATGACATAAGCGAGTTTGTCTTCATCTATTCCTTCTTTATCATAAATAAACCCACTAGAGTCAGATAAGGTTACTACTTTTCCGCCTAGTTGTGTCACTTTTTCTGTAGCATATTGTGCAACATTACCAGATCCAGAAACCACTACGGTTTTACCCTTTATTTCTTGACCTTGCGTATTAAGCATGCTTTGTGCAAAGTATACATTGCCATAACCTGTAGCTTCTGGACGTATTAAAGAACCTCCATAAGAAATTCCTTTCCCAGTGAGTACACCTGTAAATTCATTACGAAGACGCTTGTACTGTCCAAAAAGGTATCCAATTTCTCTTCCTCCAACCCCTATATCTCCTGCAGGAACATCTGTATTAGGACCAACATGCTTAGAAAGTTCTGTAGCAAAGCTCTGGCAAAATCGCATAACCTCTGCGTCAGATTTCCCTTTTGGGTTAAAATCAGAACCTCCTTTTCCGCCACCCATAGGCAATGTTGTTAGACTGTTTTTAAACACTTGCTCAAAACCTAAAAATTTAAGGATACTTAAATTAACAGAAGGATGAAAGCGCAAACCTCCTTTATAGGGACCTATGGCACTATTAAACTGAACTCTATACCCTCGATTAACTTGAATTTCTCCTTGGTCATCTGTCCAAGTTACTCTAAATAAGATGGTACGTTCAGGTTCTACCATACGCTCAAGAAGTTTTTTTCCTTGATACTTTGGATTGTCTTCTATAAAAGGAATAACGGTTTCTGCAACTTCCTGAACAGCCTGCATGAATTCAGGCTCGTTAGGGTTTTTTTGTGCAATACTGTCAACAAATTTTTGGATAGTTTCTGACATTTTTTTTCTAATTAGTCGTTCAATAGTTAGTTTTATTTACAACGATATAGTTCGTTATACAAATATACGATTTCCGCGACATGAACTCTTTACTTTTTAACTTTTCATAGGGATATTTCTCCTCAGTTGTTTTAGTAGATAGGGTCAAAATTTTAAGGTTAGTCTAGTTTTCCTATATTTGTAATGTCTCAATATAACCTACACTATGAAAGCCAACCACCTACTATTGGCAATTTTATGTTTTGCTTTTGTACAAATAGAGGGCAAAGCGCAACTTGGATTTTCCCATGAAATAGGGGTTATTACCGGTCCAGTTGCTTTTCAATCAGATTATGGAGAACGTTTTGATTTTGACACTAACACAGGTAATGTTGGATTTGGAATAGGAATAGTTCATTACTTAAACTTTGCTTATCGCGCAGACTGTAATTGCTACTCGCGGGACACCTACTGGAATGATCACTTTAAAATTAGAAACGAGATAGATTATCACGTGACTAATTTTGATAATTTTGGGCCAGAGGCAGAGGATAATGATTTTGGCGGTTTGCGCCTACGCAATCACAAGGGGAAATCACAAGTTTGGGAAATAGGTACACAATTAGAATATTTTCCTATAAGCATACGTGATTTTCAAGCAGATGCATATAAGTTTGCGCCTTACGTTAGTATAGGAGTGCATTTTGTTTCTTTTAATCCTGATGCTTATACCTTACTTCGAGATGATCAGGATATTTTTGGTCTTGTGGATAATCCTTTTACAACAGATCCAACAGATTTTGGCCCTGCAATCATAGAAGGATTTAATGTAGGTGAAGGGCGTAATGGTACTGGTATAGATGACCGTGTAGGAGAAACTTGGGCGATAACTTGGAGCGCAGGAGTGAGATATAAACTAGGGACCTTGAGTGATCTATTAATAGATGCTAGATGGCATTTCTATACTTCAAACTGGGTTGATGGTCTAAATCCAGATCCTAGACCTTCAAATCGCGCTAATGATTGGATTTTCTGGTTAAATGTGGGCTATGTCTATTATTTAGAGTAGTAGTTTTCTGCCTTTGCAGGCAGAAGCCAAGGCAAAACAACCACCCATTCCAATATCGTACAAACTCCTTGATTATCCTAAGGCTTGCCTGAGGTCCTTAATGAGATCATCTACATCTTCTATCCCTACACTTAATCTGATTAATGAGTCTGTGATGCCTAATGCTTCACGCTCTTCTTTTGGAATGGAAGCATGTGTCATAGTAGCCGGGTAACCTGCAAGCGATTCTACTCCTCCTAGGCTTTCGGCGAGGGTGAAAATTTTTAATTTTTCTAAAACTAGCAGTGTCTTTTTCTTGCTATTTTCTTGTACAGTGAAGGAAATCATGCCACCATAATCCTTCATTTGAGCTTGAGCAATGGCGTGATTAGGATGATCTTCAAAACCAGGCCAATAGACCTTGCCTACTTTAGGATGTTGTTTTAAATAGTGCGCTATTTCTTTTCCATTTTCACAATGGCGCTGCATACGTACATGAAGTGTTTTAATTCCGCGTAAAGCTAGAAAGCTATCTTGCGGGCCACAAATGGCACCACTGGCATTTTGAATAAAATATAAACGCTTGGCAAGGGCTTTATCCTTAACAATTAATGCTCCTAAAACTAGGTCGCTATGACCGCCTATGTACTTTGTAGCACTATGCATTACAATATCAGCCCCTAAATCTAGCGGCCGCTGCAAATAAGGAGTAGCAAAAGTATTGTCTACTGCGAGAATGATTTTATGCTTATTTGTTATTGCGGAAATGGCCTCAAGATCTATGATAGTCATCATAGGATTGGTAGGGGTTTCTACCCAAATAAGTTTTGTTTTTGAATTTATATGAGCTTCAACATTCTGAGAATTTTCCATTCCGATAAAATGAAAAGTAATATCATAGCGCTCAAAAATAGATGTAAACAATCGATATGTACCACCATAAAGGTCGCTCGTTGAGATTACTTCATCTCCGGGTTGTAATAATTTTATTATTGCATCTATAGCTGCTAGTCCAGAACTAAATGCTATCCCATAATCTCCATTTTCTATACTGGCAAGAGCATTTTCTAGAGCCTGCCTCGTAGGGTTATGAGTGCGGCTGTATGCAAAGCCCTTATGTTTTCCTGGGCTGGATTGAATATAGGTAGAGGTTTGATAAATGGGTGTCATTACCGCGCCATAGGCTTTTTCTGGTTTCTGGCCGCCGTGTATGGTTTTTGTGTTGAATTTCATGATTTACTATCTCAAATATGATTTTTTGGTTAGGATTAGATCAACTTTAGTCGAAGTTAGGATAGATTTTTGACATTAGACCTCCTTGCTATAAGAATTTTATTACGCATTTATTTTTGTTCTCCCAGCCTGTTGAATATATTGTAACTTGTTCTTAAAATAGGGCTTATCGATAACTTAAGTGAGATTTGAGTATAAGAAAAATTGTTGGCTCATAATAAAACATTATC
>CAZXMY010000017.1:0-16158 GCA_964641325.1 uncultured Flavobacteriaceae bacterium
GCTCTACACTCATTACCTTTTTACGAGTTTCTGGTTCGATAGTGTTGAGGTATTTTTTAAAGAGCAGGCGACTTTCTAGTATTTCTGTAAGCGAATGTTCTGTTTGCTCTAAATGCGCTGCAAAAATGTGCTTTTTAATCCGTTCATAACGGGCTGTTTTAGCGGCTTTCTTAATGTCAAACTGTGCTATATTTTGACTTACTAGGGTAACGGCCAACTCGTGATGCGAAATATGAAATAGGTTTACATCTAGTGAGCTGTTTTCTATTGCTTTCGCGAAAAGCGTCTTGTCTTCAAAAATGATAATATCTGTTACAAAATCCCGTAGGACAAAAATCCCTCCAAAAGCTTTGGTGTAAAAAGAACGTATGGGCAATTCTAAGGACGGCAATTGTAATTTACGCTGTCTTAGGTCTCCGTACGCTTTCGCGGAAGCTAAAATTTCCTGATGCACCTTTCTGTCTATAAAATTAGTCCCCTCCTCAAACTTTTTAATAAGCTCTAGCTGCTCTGCCTGCTTTTGGTCTAGGTTGTCGAGCAAATTAAAATGCACCGAAATTTTAGTGTAGCGCAATAAATCAAAAGGCTCGTAATAGGCATCTATCTCTTGGTCTAGATGTACTACAATAGCACTATCCTTTGTGATATCCCTAATTTGCATAGGATAGGCTGCAAAGATGGCCGTCATTATATCCCTGTCAAAACTATGAAAAGGCATATGGACAGGCTTGCCATCTTGTTCTGGCGAAATGATAATGGCATTAGGATTTGCCTCTCCTATATTAAGATAAAAGTTGTCGTCTTTTTCTAAAGCAATTTCTGGACTCCAGCCCATTCCATCTATCGTAAAACGGTCTAGGGACGTGGGAGAGAGGCCTAGCATCGCAAGGCAATCATTATATCGCGCCACAATAGAGCCGGACACCTGAACAAGGGCTCCTCCATATAATCCTGCGGCTTTTAATTTTTCCATACGCTTTTCCCGTAAGGGATAATTTTATGCGGTATTCTTACTGTTTTTTACTCTTCAAAGCGTTTTCTAGCTTCTAGTTGTACTTCCATATCTGCAACACGACGCTCTACTTTTCGTTTAAAGTCGGTATCTGCTATTGTAGCTACATTGTCTAGGTAGCGCACCACTTCTTGACGGCGTATGTCTGAAAAGTTAAGCCCTTTCATATTGCCTTTCATAAGTTCTTGTAGCATCCCAAACTTAGTATCGTAGTCTTTTTTGAAATAGAGTTCTGGATTTTCAAACCAATTTGACGGTAAGTCAAAATCTGTTAATCGCAAGGATATTGCACTTTGTATATTTCGGATATCTCTTGAAGAGAAAAACGGAAATATCTTTTGTATGCTTTTATACAGTTCTCCGTAAAAGAGATGTTCTGTGTCTTTATGTTTTGCAGTGGTTTGCTCGTAAATTTCGAGGACGCGCTCTTCGGTAGGTTTTTCAGACTGTTGTAAGATTTCCCCAAGATTTTTAGCAAGGCCTTGTTCGCTTAAAAAAGTGTAGTCTTTAGGATTCTGCATATTTACAAATCCAGGCATCGTCTTATCTATTTTGCTCCACCAGAGGTAATCTTGGTCTACAAAATCCGGGATGCTGCGTGCACCGTCTATTTTAAAACGCCCTTGCACACGGGAGATTACGGCTTTGTCTAACATTTCTGGAAGGTTTGTAAATAAACCTACAGAGCTATTGCCATAATTAACGGCATAGGCACCTTCTGTATATCGCAAAAACACACCTATCACTTCTTTTACTCCAGCAGAAACACCTTGAGCGGTTCGCTCTTGTAAATTGTTTTCGGCATCATCAATAGGTGCAAAAATGAGTTTTGTAGGATCTTGTAAAGGTTTCATCCATTGTACCATTTTTTCGGCAGAACCGCCCTGAAAAGTAGATATCAAAGTATCTGGCATAGGATGAAACAAGAACGGAATATTTAACTGGTCACAATGTTCTTTTAACCGCGTGGCAATAGCCGCAATAAGCATACTCTTACCTGTTCCAGGAATTCCGTAACCCATAAATACAGGCATAAATCCTCCTAACTCCTGGAACGGATTTTTTTGAGCTGTAAAGTCATAACTCAACATACGTTCTGTAAGTCTGCGCGCGAAGTGTTTTGCATCACGGTTTCCTACAATTTGCTCGAATTTAATTTTATTAAACTCAACGCTTTTTGCAGTTCCTTCAAAAGTGTTTTCCCAACCCGAAACTGCAAACTCGCTGTCTTCTAGTTTAAAAGTTCTATCGGTTAGGGGTTCTGTAAATTCTAAGGCGTTACGTCTTAGCTGTATTTCGGCAATTATGGCTTCAAAATACACTACCGTAAAATCTATCACATCTTTATCTGAAGTGATGATTTCTGGATGCGCGAGATACTTGTCATAGTAAAAAAGCATACAGGCAATCCCTTTTATGGGAGACATAAAAGAAAGCTCTGGGATTCCAGCGAATTTATTTTTTAAGACACTTAGGTCATCAGAGGCTTTGGGTTTGAGCTCAAATAAAACACGATAGGCGATGCCGTGCAACATAAAGGCTGTTGCGGTTTGTGTCTTTGAGTCGTACTCACGCAGTTGCGTTGGGTCTAGCGCAGATTTTCTTTCGCGTAAGCTAGATAAACCTGATGCATCACCATAACTGTCTTTAAGCCAAATCCCAATGGTTAATGCTTCTTGCAAAGCATATAAGGCTTCGTTGAGGTGCAGCGGAATGGCTACGGAATCTGGCAACAGTCTTTTTTTAAGCCCAAGAATGGTTTTAGAAACAGAAGTTACACTCGCCGTGCTTTTGCCCGAAGCTTTTGAAAGGTAGAGTAATATGGACTCGTCTTTCTGGTTTTTATCACGGCTTTTTGCCTTAAACCCTTGCTCCCATTGTACTCCTTTAAGGTAGGAAGTCGCTTCTTCACGAAGGGCACGTAATTCTGTATGTTTTATAGGGAAAGTGCTGTTGTGTTCCATAGGAAGTATTGGGTATTAGCGTATAATTGGTTTTGTATTTTTTAAAGGTATTCTCATAGTTCTAAAGCGGGTATTTCTATAGGTTGTGCGCTAAGACTATTGATATATTCTGGCAAGGCATCGTAAACCACTTGCATCACGCGATGCGAGCAAAAAAGGTAACGTTCTGTAGGTTTTGTTTCCCAAAGCTGCAGCTCCTGTTTGTTAAAAAGTGAACCTTCTGAAATGGTTCCTTTAGAATAGCAAGACTCCTTGCGCAAAGAGAGGGCGTACGACCCCAAATCAAGACTTTTTGCCACGATGTTTTCCAGAATGGTGTGGGTTACTTGTAACTCGTCTTTGGCAAAGACATTATGCAGCGGTCCCATATCTAGTATCGTGAGTCTTTCTGGAAGAAGCACATCCATTTTTTTGTCTATGGCATAGGCCATCATTTCTACAGGCATATCCCTATCTGCAACGTTTCTTAGGACTTCGTATAGTTCTTCTTTATGGTCTTCTATCTCTCCTTTTTTCAGGTTAAAATAGAGGAAGCACATAAAAGGTCTATTGGCTGTGACATCATAAAAAGACCAACTCACGAGATAGGGCGAATTAGGGTCATTTTCTATTTTGACAATCTTGCCTTGCACAAATCGCTTATAGATATATTTTTCATCTACTGTATTGTAATAAATCACGCTTGCTGCTTGCCCTAATTTATCATAAGAAACAGGCTTTTTAAAGCGGATTAAAGACTCCAGAAATTCCTCTTTAATGACGCTGAGTTCTGGCAGTTTACGCATATGCTCTTTTTTGAGCTCTAGGTCATTTATGAGATATCTAAACTCCATATAACTGGGGAAACCAGACTCTGTGAGGTCGATTTTCATTTTTTCCTCATCGTCAAAAAGATATTTTATCCTAAAAGCTTCTAAGGAATAGGTAAGCAATTCTCCATATTGCTCTACATATGAAATCTCTAGCGCATTGCATATTTTGTTTTTGGCAATGGCATTGATAAACTCATTAAGGCCATGTTGCACAATTTTAAAATAGACGGCATACTGCTCCTTGTTTTCAAGAACAGCACTGTCTAATGGGGTTATGATTTGGTTTAATGCCATTTAATCTTCGAGTACTCTAAGATTAACTAGTTTCTGTTGTAGTTTTTGCTATTATTTAATCCTTATTAATTTACTTTTTCCTTTATCTAAGGCGATAAGTTTTTCTTTTTTTAATCGAAATGCTACACTATCAAAATCAATCCATCTTCCACTGGATAGAGCAAAAGTTAATTTTTCAGATTTACTTAAGCTTTTGGATTTTAAGATAAGCGTATCTTTTCTGTTCTCCCATAAACCTTCTGTATAGTCTGAGCCGTGTCCATATTTTTTCCAAAATTTGAAACTTCTGTCGTCATTTAATATTAATTCAAATCCATCATTCTTTTTTCCATATCCACTATATGTTCCCGGCAATCTGAAAGTCCATCTATCTGGCGGATTAATTCCCATCAAAGAATACATTTTATCATTAAATATTGCTATGAATTTATCCGATTGTATAAATTCTACACAGGAATGACACCACATTAAATTTGTAATTTCTATGTTATTCAAATAAAATGTATCCATCAACGTCTCAGGACAACCTGAATAACCTCCAACTCGACTCACCAATATTCTTTTTCCATCAAGAAAAAGGCTTTCGGCTACTTGCTCAATTCTCTTGTCTAACCATTTGTTTCCACTATTATCCAAATCAAAATGACTTCTAAGTCCACTATGAATAAGAGTAGAGGCTATAGTATTCAAATTTTTATCCAACGACTGGAGCAACTCATTTTCGGGTTTACTTAAAGAATCAAAATCCCAGTTTCTGGACACATAATTAATTAAATCATTGTAGTCATCTTTGTTTACAGCAGTTGTATCGATTTTTTGAGCAAAAATGATGGCACTAAAAAGAAGACTAAATATGAAAATTGATTTTCTCAAAAATTGCGCTATTATAATGAACTAACTGCCCTATTAAAAGAGAGTTAGTTCAAAATTTTAAATTCGTGGTTCGGGTCTTCTCGATTATCCTAACAAATCATCATTGCCAGAAGGCTCTGGATTTTCTGGAGTTTCACCACCAGCGTCGTCGCCTGCAGGAGCACTCCCATCTGTTGCGTAGAATTCTTCAAAAATTTCTTTCATATCAATACCATAACGGTTTGCGAAGTCTTTTTGAATATCAGCATCTTTTTCTCTTATTTCCTGAAGGGACTCGGCATAACTACCATACACGCCTTGCATTACTTTCTCGTGAACAGGAATATTGTCCATCATATCTTGACGTGCTTTTGCACTCGCCGTATGCATAGCGGCAAGGGTTTGTCCTATATGCTCATCTGTTTTAACACCTAAGTGTTCTAGAATCGCTGCAAACTCTTGGTCTGTTCTCGCCTTAAGGGCAACTACATAACCATCATAATATTTAAGACGCTCATCTGTATCACTCTTAAGCTTAGCACGATGCGTCTGTAAATTACTACGTAAAGAGGTAAGAACCTTTATTGTAAGATTGTGTTTATGTACAAAACTATCTTTACTTGCCGCAAGTGTTGTGTAGGCATTTTTAAGTCCTTCCAGTTCTTCTACTTTTTGCTCTATGGCCGTAATTTTCCCAATCGCTTCTGAGTATGCTGCAGATTGCTTGTCTGTTATTTCTTCCAGTTCTGCACGAGCTTGCTTAAGCAATGCATATTGTTCCTCTAGCTTTTCTTCTGTCTCCTTTTTCTTCTCAAGAGATTTAGTGTGGTTTTTACTAGCTTCTACAATTGCTACTTGCAGTTTGTCTTCAACCTCTTTAATTTCTACCTCACGATTTTTAAGACGGGTTACAGCAGCTTGACTTTTATAAGAAAGTTCGCTTAAGAGTGTTTGTACATCTGCTGTTTCAATACGTTCTTGAAACATTTGCTTTGCTTTCATATCTGCACCATCACGTACTTTTTGAGCAAGAGAAAGCGCTTCTTCGGCTTTTTTAATTTTGGCTTTACGCCCCCAAAGGTTATTCCACCAGCTGTCTTTTATCTTCTGGGCATCTTCTAAAGCAATTTTAGCACGCTCTAAATCTTTTTGAGCATCGTCTATTACCTTTTGCTCATTTGCATTAAGGGTAGAGAATTTTTCAAAAATGATACCTACTTCATCTTGATAGTCTGTTAAGTCTTTAATCGCATCTAGTAAAGAGGTGCGGTCTTTTTCTGCCATTCCCACAACATCATCTAGGGTAGCATTAAGTATTTTTTGACGCATTTCTGGGTCATCTTCTTGTGCCAGTTTAGATTTCATCTGGTCCACAGCTTTTCCCCAATTTACGTCAACTTTCTCTTGTTCTGAGGAAGCAGATTCGGTTTCTAATAAGTCAAAATCATCAGCCATAGTAGCTCTTATTTTTAGGTTAGTGATTACTCAAGGTCGTTGTTATGCCCATCGTTGTCGCAATGGGGAGCATAATTTCGGTAAAAAAAGTGAGTTTAGGTATGCTTTTCTAGCGAAAGCACTACTTATTTGTATAAATTTTATGGGTTTGTTACAGTTTTGGACAAAGATTACCGCAAATATCCCAAATTCTTGAGGTCTTCTTCGGTATTTGCAGGATGAGAAATGCCATTAACCAAAATCATATTTCTATCTGAAATCGCCAGCACATCCTTATAGTAATGGTCTGTGAGGAGGATTCCTTTTTTCGCTTTAAGCGAAAGCAAAAACGTGGCAATAGCTTCTTTATACAAAGGCTCTATCATAGAGAAGGGCTCGTCGAGCATAAGGAAAGGATGTGGCAAATGGGCAATAAGCAAGAGTTCTAAATAACGACGCTCACCTACCGAAAGTAGCCCGGCTTTTCTGGTGGCAATTTTTTCTACAAAGGGAGCTCTAAAAATCAAGTCTTGTGCATCTCCATCTTCATAAAACATAGGGATGATGTCACGTACTTTGAGGTGTTTAGGTAAGAAGCTGTCTTGAGGAAGATATCCAATATGCTGTTTAGGGATAACGTCTTTAACAGCCAATGGCAAACCGTTGATACGAAGATCTATAAAATCGGGTTTGAGTGTGCCAAAAAGGATTTTGAGTAAGGTGGATTTGCCACTTCCATTACTCCCGAAAACACCAAGAATTTCTCCCTTTTCTAGGGTAAATTCTACCGATTCTAATATTTTCTTATTGCCAAAGGATTTGCGAACTGCATATATTTCTAGACCATTTTTCATAGAATGATTGCGGTAATGAGTACGAGAATTGCAGCGATACCTAGATTTACAAGCCAAGTTTTTAGCACTAGTTCTTTTTTTGTAAATCCTAGGTTGTGATATAGGTAGTATTGCTGCTTCTGAAAATAGTTGTATGCCAGTACACCTAAGCCTGTTCCAAAAACTCCAAAAATGAGAAAGGAATTTAGCAAAGCACTCCCTAGGCTAGCATAGGTTGCAGAGGTAGCTAGGGTAATAAAACAGCAAATCGCTAAAGCGTAGAGAGAGACATCTTTATAATATTTCCACATAGGACGAAAAATACGATTTACGAGATGTATTTATCCTAAGGGAATGGTAAAATTTGGGGAACTAGGCATTAGGCAATAGGTATTAGGCATTAGGGAAGAAAAATATTCGAAAATACTGAAATACCAACATACTAACATGCTAACATACTAACATCCAACTAGAGACTATAAAATGACTTTAAGATAAGTATTTGTTCAACTAAAAGCTAGAGGCCAATAGCTAACGGCTAAAGGCTAAGATCTAAATCACACATCATCATAATCCACAACAAGTTTTGCTGAGGTAGGATGGGCTTGGCATGTAAGGATAAGTCCTTCTGCGATTTCGCCGTCTGTGAGGATTTGATTTTTTTCCATAACCGCAGTTCCTTCGGTGACTCGGGCAATACAGCTACTGCAAACGCCTCCTTGGCAAGAGTGCGGAGCATCTATATCTTGGTCTAAGGCAGCATCAAGAATAAGCTCGTCTTGTGGCATTGTAAATGTAAATTCTTCATCATCACAAACTACTTTAATTTGTGACTTACCATCTAGGTTTTCTTCTATCGCTGCCGTTTCTTCTGAAGCTGTAAAAAGTTCAAAATGGATACGGTCTTTTGCGGTGCCGTTTTCTTCAAGCACAGTTGTTACTTCCTTTATCATCGCTTCTGGACCACATAAATAATAATGGTCAAAGTCTAAAGAGGCATACTTGTTTTTTACCACAAAGTTAACCGTAGATTTCATAATTCGCCCAAAATGCGCACCATCTTCCCGGCTCTGGCTGTATATAAATTCTATAGAAAGTCGGTCTTTGTGTTGGTTTCTTAGTGCTAGGAGATCTTCTCTAAAAATAGTATCCTCTGGCGTTTTGTTACCATACACAAGTACAAATTTACTCTGGTCAGACTGACCCAGCACCGTTCTGAGCATACTCATTATAGGAGTAATTCCCGAACCTGCGGCAAAAGCGAGATAGGTGTTTTGCGCTTTCGCGAAAGCGTTATCTAACAAAAACCGTCCTTCTGGCGCGCCCACTTCTAGCGTGTCGCCAGCAGTAAGTTGTGTATTTGCAAAAACAGAAAAAGTACCGCCTTCTACTTCTTTTACTGTTACCGTGAGAAGGTCATTTTTAGACGTAGAAGAAAGGGAATAGGCGCGTCGCACCTCTGTTCCATCTATACTAGTTTTTAAAGTAAGATATTGCCCAGCTGTAAACGCAAAAGTTTCCTTAAGCGCATCGGGTATAGCAAAGGTGAGACTAACAGCTTTTGGAGTCTCGCGAGTGATAGTATGTATAGTGAGGGTATGAAACTGTGACATATGCTAATTTTTGAATGCAAAAATACGAGGATTGGAACTTTCTCTGTAACATTTTACATTTTTTAAATACTAACTGGGCATAATAATCAAGAGCAATGATTAAACAATTTCTAAAACTTGAATGGAAAGGCTTTTTTAGAAAAGCGTCCTTCCAAACAAATCTGGCTTTAAAAATCTTAATGATTTTTGGAGCTCTAATGCTAGTGCTTTATTTGGGTATGGCAGGTGTAGGAGTATATTTTATACTCGAAGACCAAGGATTTCCTCCTTTTGTTACTGTAAATAAGTTTATGATTTACTACGTAATAGGAGACCTTATCTTACGCTATGTAGGACAGAAAATGCCTGTTGTACACATACAACCCTTGCTCTTATTGCCTTTTTCAAAACCTAAAATAGTAAAGTTTGCCTTGGGCAAGACAGTATTATCTTTTTGGAACTGGATGCACGCTTTTTTCTTCATTCCTTTTTCTATTGTGTTGATTGCGCATAGTTATAATCCTTTAGGAGTTTTGGTTTGGCATTTGGGAATGGTTGCTCTCATCTATGCCAATAACTTCATTAATATTTTCTTGAATGATAAGTTATGGCTGGTGCTTAGCTTAGGAGGTGTATTGGCAGCACTTGGCTTTGCTCAATATTATGGATATTTTGACATTACGTCGTACACACAAGTTTTTTTCCAGGGTTTATATGACCATCTATGGATTGTTATTTTCCCCATTTTACTTCTAGTAGCTGTTGCAACTATAGCCTTTAAGTATTTTCTTGCAAGACTCTATCTAGATGCTGGTCTTGCTAAGAAGGTGACACAGGCTTCTGGAGGAGATTTGGGCTGGTTAGACCGTTTTGGGAAATTAGCCACATTCCTTAAAAATGATGTTAGGTTAATACTAAGAAATAAACGCTCTAAAACAACAGTATTTATGAGTATACTATTCCTTTTTTATGGCTTGCTTTTTTTTGGAGATTTAATTGAGGTATACAGCGGGCCTTTTTGGAGGATGTTTGCAGCTGTTTTTGTTTCGGGAGGCTTCTTATTTAGTTTTGGACAGTTTGTGCCGAGTTGGGATAGTTCTTATTATCCACTTATGATGACACAAAACATTAAGTATAAAGAATATTTAAAGTCCAAATGGCTACTTGTGGTTATTGCCACAGCTTTTTCGGCGGTGCTATGTATTCCGTATCTATTTTTTGGATGGGAAGTGCTTATGGCTATTGTGGTAGGGGCGATCTTTAATATGGGAATAAATGCACACCTTGTTTTACTAGGTGGCGCCTATATCAAAACACCTATAGATTTGCAGAGTGCTAAGAAGGCTTTTGGAGATAAGAGTTCATTCAATCTTAAGACACTTTTAGTGAGTTTGCCTAAAATGCTAGGGCCAATGGCTCTTTATGCCATTGGACATTTTACCATTGGACCGTGGTTAGGATATGTACTTGTAGCTCTAGCAGGACTTATTGGATTTGCATTTAGAGATAAAGTGTTTGATAAGATTATTGCGATATATAAGAAAGAAAAATACAAAACATTAGCAGCCTACAAACAAAAATAAAGACCTATGATTGAGATAAGAGACCTTTCTAAAAGTTATAACGGAGTACAAGTATTAGAAATGGAATATTTAAATATTCCTAAAGGGCAAGCCTTTGGCCTAGTTGGTAATAATGGCGCAGGGAAAACAACATTGTTTAGCTGTCTGCTGGATTTAATACAACCTACCACAGGTTACATAAAAAATAAAAATGTAAAAGTCAACGAAAACGAAGATTGGAAATACCATACCGCAAGCTTTATAGATGAAACTTTTTTAATAGGGTATCTCACTGCAGAAGAGTATTTTTATTTTATAGGTGATCTAAGGGGACAAAACAAGGCAGATGTAGATGAACTCCTCAATGGATTTGAAGATTTTTTTAATGGCGAAATCATTGGGAATCGCAAATTTTTAAGAGATCTTTCTAAAGGAAATCAGAAAAAGGTGGGAATCGTGGCAACACTTATAGGACATCCAGAGGTTGTCATCTTAGATGAGCCTTTTGCAAATTTGGATCCAACCACGCAAATTCGTCTTAAAGGGATTATAAAAAAGCTCGCTGCAGATAGTGATGTAACCGTGCTTGTCTCAAGTCACGACTTACAACATGTAACCGAAGTTTGTAATCGTATTGTAGTATTAGAAAAAGGAGAGCAAGTAAAGGATATTATGACATCACCCGCTACATTAAGAGAATTAGAGAACTACTTCTCTGGAAATGAATCTGTTGTCATTGAAGAATAACAAAAAACGGCCGTAATTTCCTACGACCGTTTTTATAATAAGTTACCCAACTTATACCTAATATAATTAGGCACGACAAAACTATTAAAACAATATGTAATAAGATTAAAGCAGTAATGGGTTTATTCTGCGCAAGCCTGATAGCGACATGAGACTGCTTTTAATCGATAAACTTCCTTTTTTCTCAAAAAGAAATGTATTTTTACCTGCTTTCATACTAAAAGCTGTTATTTGCTGTTAGATACAAAAACAATTTCGGGTTGAAATATAGTACACAATATATTCTATACATACTTCTAGCATTGCTTGTTTTTACAGGGTGTTCAAGAAAAAAAGATAGTTTCATAAACCGAAACTATCATGCCGTAACTACAGAGTATAACACCCTTTTTAATGGAGAGACTGCCTTAAATCAGGGAAGAGAAGCTCTTATTTCTACTTTTCAAGATAATTATTGGGAAATTTTGCCTGTAGAGCGTATTGCTTTTTCAGAGGATATTACTATAGGTGAAGAAAATAGGGACCCTAACTTTCTAAAAGCAGAAGAAAAAGCAATTAAAGCCATCCAAAAACACTCTATGAAATTGGAGGGAGAAGAAAGAAATCCTCAAATAGACGAGGCTTTTATACTCCTAGGTAAAGCTCGATATTACGATAAGAAATTTGTGCCAGCACTTGAGGCGTTTAATTACGTTCTTGCATATTACCCTAAAAGCGATAATATCGCCCAGGCAAAAATTTGGAAAGAAAAGACAAATATCCGGTTAGAAAACAATACCGTCGCCATAAACAACTTACAAAAGATTTTTAAGGTAGAAGACAATCTTAAAAACCAAGACTTAGCAGATGCAAATGCTATTCTAGCGCAAGCGTATCTTAACTTAGAACATAAGGATACTGCACTTGTATATATAAAAGAAGCTGCCCGCTTAACGCGAAAAAACGAAGAGAGAGGTCGTTACAATTATATTAAGGGACAACTCTATAACAGTCTTAATGATAAGGATAGTGCAAATATGGCGTTTGCCGAAGTCATAGAGTTCAATAGAAAAATACCTAGGAAATATTGGATTAACTCGCATTTGGCAATTGCCAAAAATCATGATTATGAGGCAGGAGACAATATAGCGCTACTCGAAAAGCTAGAAGAATTAGAGTTTAATAGAGAGAACAGACCTTTTCTAGACAAAATCTACTATGCTAAGGCGGAGCATTATATGAAAACAGAGCAAGTAGATTCTGCCCTTGCTAATTACAATAAGTCCCTGCGTCAAAACTCTCCAGATAAGTATCTTAATTCTAGAGATTTTCTTGCCCTCGCTAATTATAATTTTGATAATGCCGCATACCAGGTAGCCGGAGCCTATTATGATAGTGTCATAGGATTGCTAGATGAGCGCAGTAGAGAGTTGCGATTGATAAAGAAAAAAAGAGAAAACCTCACAGATGTTATTAAATATGAAGAACTTGTACAACGCAATGATAGTATCATTACCATAGTGCAACTTCCGGAAGAGGAGCAACGTAAATTTTTTGAAGACTATATTGCAGAGCAAAAAGCAAAAGCCGCACAAGATTCTCTGGATCAAAAGGACAAAATTAGGAATAATGAGTTTTATAAAGCTAATAGTGCCTTTGGTAATAGTGCCAGTGGAGGTAAAGTAGGAGAATTTTATTTTTATAATACCACTGCTGCGGCACAAGGCAAACAAGCCTTTGAAAGACGTTGGGGAAAAAGGAGACTGGCAGATGGTTGGCGTTTATCGGCTAGGCAGAGCGTACCGCTAGATGGTAACTCTCTACCTTCTTTAGGTGAACCAGAAAAAGAAGTGCTCTCTAGCCTAAGCGTAGATGATTTGATGGCGCGTGTTCCTAAAGAAGAAAAAGTTATAGATAGTCTAATTAAAGAAAGAGACTTCGCCTATTTCCAGTTAGGGTTAATCTATAAGGAAAAATTTAAGGAGTATCCGCTCGCCTCAGATAAATTAGAAAAATTGCTGAGTTTCCAGCCAGAAGAAAGACTAATACTTCCTGCAAAGTATAATTTACATCAGGTATATAAGGAAATGGGCACTTTGGCGAAAGCCAATTCCTACAAATCCGATATTATTACCAATTATCCAGATTCTAGATATGCTGCAATACTCAATAATCCTAATGACGCTTTAGAAGAAGATGCTGCGGCACCCGAAGTTATATATAGAGGACTGTATAAGGAGTTTCAAAACGAAAATTATGGAGCCTTATTATCAGAATTAGACCAGCGCATTGAACAGTTTTACGGAGACTCTTATCTGCCTAAATTTGAGCTACTTAAGGCCACAGTTTTAGGAAGATACGAAGGTTTTGAATCGTATCAAAAAGCACTTAATTACATAGCGCTTACCTATCCAAGATCTGAAGAGGGAAAAAAGGCGCGAGACCTACTTAAAACAGCTATACCTAGTATGAAGTTTAGTGGTTTTGATGATGCGGCGATATCTGTAAGTTGGAAGATTGTATATGCTTTTGATAACAGTAACAGCCAGGCTGCCGAGAGATTTGAAAAGGATATTCAAGATATTTTAGAAGACTTAAAACAGTCTAATTATAGGACTTCAGTAGATATATATAATGATAAACAATCTTTTGTGGTAATTCATTATTTGAGTAGTGAGGCTGTGGCAGAAGGATTTGCCCAGTATTTACGAGCCACACCAGATATTGCTATAAGCAAACCCTATACAGTTATTGCTTCAGAAAATTATAAGATGATACAACTTCATAAGAATCTTGAAGCGTATATTGCAGAACAAACCAACTAATTTCCCCTTAAACCATGTTTTCAGATAATAAAAAAGGAAAATTCCCAGACCCAAGTAGTCAACAAAATAGAATAAGCGAAGGCACAAAAATAGTAGGTGATATCACCTCAAAAGGGGGCTTTAGGATAGATGGGCATATAGAAGGTACGGTTACTACTCCTAATAAAGTGGTTATTGGAAAAACAGGTGCGCTAAAAGGCTCTCTTAAATGCCAGGATGCAGATATAGAAGGAGTAGTTACGGGCAAGATAGAAATAGATAAAACGCTCTCTATAAAATCTTCTGCTAAAATAGAGGGAGAAGTTATAGTAGGAAAACTCGCTGTAGAACCCGGAGCAACTTTTAATGCCTCTTGCGACATGAAAGGAACAGTTAAAACACTTTCTAAAAATGCCAAAAAACAAGGAGAAAAGAGCGCTTAAAGGTTGGGCGGTCTTTTCTGGAATAGGTATTCAGATGGGTGTGATCATATACCTAGGTAATCTACTTGGTGCTTGGTTGGACACAAAGTTTCAAGCCGAATTTTTGGAGACTACTTTAACACTAGCAGCTATTTTCATTGCCATGTTTTCTGTTATTTATCAAGTAAATAGATATAACGCACGCAATAAATGATTAAGAGATTGTTGCAAAATGTTTTGGCATTTACCCTGACTTTTATAGTAGCATTCATAGCTCATCGATTTTTTCTTGACTCGCAAGATCGTAATCTACCTTATTCTTTATCTGGCATATACATTTTCCATGCACTCGCGTCTTTATTAATTTGTTCTTCACTCTATAAATTAAATGCTACAAAAAAGTACAAAGAACAGCTCGGGTTTATATATCTAGCGAGTGTTGTAGTTAAGGCAATCTTATTTTTGATAGTATTTAGAGAGTTACTATTTGATGAGAGATCTTTAACAAATCTTGAAGCTATTAGCTTATTATCACCCTTATTTTTGGGACTCTTTTTTGAAGTGTTTTTTATATCCAAATTACTCAAGAAAACAACCAAAATAAAAAATGAATAACTAAGGTATATTAGTCTAAAAAATATACATACCTTTGCGCGGAATTTGAGCCCACAATGTGGGCTGTAAAGGAAGCATAAAAGGAATGAAAGTAGTATTCAAAACTATTGCGACTCTTAGTCTTGTTTTTCTCGCATCGATAACGGCATTTGCAAATAATGGAGTTAAGGATCAAAAGGATGGTCATGGGGATCCCGTGAACACTCCAGATGAGATAAGCGAGTATATCCAACACCACGTCAAGGACTCTCACGATTTTCACTTATTTTCTTATTTTTCTGGAGGAGAGGAACATCATGTTGGATTTCCTTTACCCGTAATTTTATGGGGCGAAAATGGACTTGCCGCTTTTATGTCTTCTGCTTTTCATCATGATGATGAAGGCAAGGAGATTGTAGAAAAAGGAGGAAGTAGTTTTGTGCGACTGCACGGGAAAATATATGAATTAAATAGTGGTGCCACCTCTGTTCAGTTTGATGAAGAACATCACCCTGTTAATGCTTCTACGCCTGTAGACTTATCCATAACGAAAAGTGTTTTCGGAATCCTTTTGATAGGATTACTTATGTTATTTTGGTTTGGAGGACTTGCAAAGCAGTATAAAACTAAAAAAGTACCTACCGGTTTTGGCCGTGTCCTTGAACCACTAGTTTTATATGTGCGTGATGAAATTGCCAAACCTAATATTGGTCCTAAATACAGACAATTTACGGGATATTTAATGACCGTTTTCTTTTTTATATGGATATTAAATTTATTGGGCTTAACTCCTTTAGGATTTAATGTAACAGGTCAATTGGCTGTAACAGCAGCTCTAGCTTTAATTACTTTAGTCGTATATTTATTTAGTAGTAATGGACATTTTTGGAGCCACCAATTATGGATGCCAGGCGTTCCTTATTTGTTACGTCCTTTACTAGCTGTCATTGAACTTGCAGGAACATTAATTATTAAGCCATTTTCATTAATGGTGCGTTTATTTGCAAATATTACAGCAGGCCATACAGTTGTAATGAGCCTTATTGCTATAGCGATTACAATGCAAAATGAAATGTCAGCAGTAGGATCGACATTGCTGTCATTTGTATTATCACTATTTATTACCCTTATAGAAGTGCTAGTAGCGTTTCTTCAAGCCTATATATTTACAATGCTTTCAGCTTTATTTATCGGAATGGCGGTAGAGGAGCCAGAGCATCATTAAACAAGAATTTATTTTTTAACTATATATATTTA
>CAZXMY010000018.1:0-15695 GCA_964641325.1 uncultured Flavobacteriaceae bacterium
TATCACAAGAATGTATGGTAGTTTAACCACTTTTAATGTACTCTTTAAAAATAGTACTCAGAATTTTAAAGGCGCTTCTTCTAAAAAATAGATACGCTTTATTTACCTTGTATATTAATGATTTCTGTATTTCAGCCCCAGGATACTCTTTACATGATTCCCTATGTTTTAACGGCATTTGGGTTGTGGGTAATCTATATCCTTTTTAGAATATATGAGACTTGGTTTACAAACAAAACAGATCGCCTTATTTATAGAGATTTAATTGTTTTTAGGACGCTTTCGCGAAAGCAAAAAGAGTTCCTATTACAAAAAAATGATTTTTATAAAAAATTATCTAATAAGGAACAAAGGCGTTTTGAACACAGGGTGCGTATTTTTCTTAACGAAACAAAGTTTATTGGACGTGAAGGACTGATTATTACAGAGGAGATAAAGCTACTTATAGCGGCTACCGCAATTATGATCACTTTTGGTCGTAAGCACTTTTCTTATGAACTCGTAGACCATATATTAGTTTATCCCGATGCTTTTTATAGTAATATTAATGACACTTTTCACAAAGGGGAGTTTAACCCTATGCAAAGAACCATCGTATTTTCTTGGAAAGATTTTGAGCATGGGTATCAGATTACAGATGATAATCTTAATGTGGGTATTCACGAGTTTGTGCACGCCATGCAAATAGGCGCAATGCGAAGTAATGATATAGACTCCTTGAGATTGGAACGTGTTTTTCAACGCATACTAAAACGACTTACACAACAAGAGATAAAGGATAAGATAGATGAAGTAAAATATTTTAGAGCCTACGCTTTTACTAATCAATATGAGTTTATGGCTGTTATGATAGAATACTTTTTTGAATCTCCAAAAGATTTTGCCACTCATTTCCCAGTGTTATACGGTCACGTAAAAACCATTCTTAATTTTAATAATATTGGGCTTGAGCACGCATTAAAATTGGACTAAAGATTGTTTTATTATCTTAGGTGGGAAATCACTAACTAAAAATCAAAAATGGAAAATTTACAAGAATCTACAATAGTGCCAGTAGGAGCACTATCTGATGAGAAACGTGTTGCTTTTTATCGCAAGACTTATACTCATGTTGCACTAGCAGTATTATAATTTATTGTTGTTGAATATTTATTTTTTCAATCCCCAGAAATCGTAAATTTTGCGTATTCTCTAATGGGAGGTTGGAGTTGGTTAGCCTTATTAACTGCCTTTATGTTTGTTACAAATTATGCAGAAGGACTTGCTCTCAAATCAAAAGATAAAAATGTACATTACCTCGCTTTACTCATTTATGTAATAGCAGAGGCTTTTATTTTTATTCCAATGTTGCTTATTGCTTTTAGTATGGTAGAAGGTGTTGCTATGTTGCAACAAGCTGCAGTAATGACTATTGCTTTGTTTGTAGGATTATCTGCGGTAGTGTTTTTTACAAAGAAAGATTTTTCTTTTTTACGATCTATCCTAGTTATAGGCTTTGTCATCGCTCTGGGATTAATTGTTGCAGGAACTATATTTGGATTTGATTTAGGTTTGTGGTTTAGCGTAGCTATGGTTGCTCTCGCTGCGGGGTCAATACTATACTCTACATCTAATATGGTACATAAGTATGAAGAAGAACAGTATGTCGCAGCGGCTTTAGGTTTATTTGCTTCGCTAATGTTATTATTCTGGTATATCCTTAGAATATTTATGTCTAGAGATTAAACCAAGAGATATATTTTACAAATATAAAAAGGCTGGAAAATCTTATTTTCCAGCCTTTTTTAAAGTCTTTTTTTCTTGTTTAATTCACTAAGGCTTTGAGCTCCTTTACAGTTTGTGTTGGGTTATCCGATTTAAATACGTAGCTACCTGCTACGAGAACATCTGCACCGGCTTGAACAAGTTGCTCGGCATTCTTATTTGTGACACCACCATCTATTTCTATGAGTGTAGCTGTATTTTTTTGAGTAATCATAGCTTTAAGAGCTGCAACTTTAGAATAAGTATTTTCTATAAAACTTTGCCCACCAAAACCAGGGTTTACACTCATAAGGCACACCATATCTAAATCTTGTATGACATCTTCAAGCAAAGCCACTGGAGTATGCGGATTTAACGCTACACCAGCTTTCATGCCAGCTGCTTTAATAGCTTGTATGGTCCTGTGCAAATGCGTACACGCTTCATAATGTACGGTGAGTACATCACTTCCTAAATCGGCAAAAGTTTGTATATATCTATCGGGATCTACAATCATAAGATGCACATCTATTGTCTTAGTAGCGTGCTTTACAATGTCGCGTAGGACAGGCATTCCAAAAGAAATGTTAGGTACAAAAACACCATCCATGATGTCTATGTGAAACCAATCTGCTTCACTAGCGTTTATCATTTCTACATCACGTTGTAGATTAGCAAAATCTGCGGCGAGTACTGATGGGGCTATACGTGTCTTAGACATGGTTTAGTTTTGAAGTTGGCTAAAACTACTATTTATTTAATGACTTTCCTAAGAAAGTTTCTATAGTATTAGTTACGACTCTTACTTCACTTGTGTCTATATGCTTGAGCAATTCTATATAGGATCTAAATTGGGTATTATTGTTTTGTTCTAAGATGGAAGTAAAACCAGCATTATAACCATCAAAATAGAGATGGTCTATTTCTTTTTCGAGAAGAACTATTAGGTTTTTGTGTCTTGTATCCTCTTTTATTTTATCGCGATATAGGGAGATAACATCCGTTTTAGTGCCTTCCATATACTGTAGAAAATTGCCAGCATTGTACATGAGAACACCTGTTATCTTCCTTTTCTGATTAGCATTTGCCGTACTAGACATAAGTTCCCGAATTTGAAAATCCAGTAAATTATTGGCAGTGCTTACATAACAAATAGCATAGAACATTATAAAGGGATTGTATACACAATATAATGAAAAATCCCCGGTAATCAGCCGGGGATTCATTCATCAATCAAAAAACGAACAGTTATGATAAACTGTTGTTGCTGTAAATTAGAGTGTTACTACCCTAAATAAGTTTTTAATATTTTACTACGAGATGTATGTTTTAGTCTTCGAATTGCCTTTTCTTTAATCTGGCGCACACGCTCACGTGTTAAGTCAAAAGTTTCTCCTATTTCTTCTAATGTCATAGGATGTTGATCTCCAAGACCAAAATAAAGTCTAATCACATCTGCCTCACGAGGCGTTAATGTTTCTAGAGCGCGCTCGATTTCAGTTCTTAGGGATTCGTGTAATAATTCACGATCAGGATTAGGTGACTCTCCAGAACGCAATACATCATATAAATTAGAGTCTTCTCCTTCTACTAACGGAGCATCCATACTTACGTGACGACCAGAGTTTTTCATAGACTCTTTAACGTCATTTATGGTCATATCTAGTTCCTTTGCAATTTCCTCTGCACTTGGTGGGCGCTCATGAGCTTGCTCAAGAAAAGCATAAGTCTTATTGATTTTATTAATAGAACCAATCTTGTTAAGAGGTAATCTCACAATTCTAGATTGTTCTGCTAGCGCTTGAAGGATAGATTGTCTAATCCACCATACAGCGTAGGAGATAAATTTAAAACCACGTGTTTCATCAAAACGTTGTGCGGCTTTAATAAGTCCTAAATTTCCTTCATTAATTAAATCAGGAAGTGTTAAACCTTGGTTTTGGTATTGCTTAGCCACAGATACTACAAAACGCAAGTTTGCTTTTGTAAGTTCTTCTAAAGCGCGTTGATCACCTGCTTTAATTCGCTGTGCTAATTCTACCTCTTCATCTGCTGTGATAAGGTCTACTTTTCCAATTTCCTGTAAATACTTGTCTAGGGATGCAGTCTCACGATTGGTGACCTGCTTGGTAATTTTGAGTTGTCTCATTGAACGACTTTAGGGTTACTTCTTCACTTGTTATACGTACGACTTCATTATTATGTTACAAAATTGGAAGACTTTTTACAAGTATTTCGATAAACGTGCGATATTTAGCTATAAATGAAGTCTTTATATTCTATAAAAAAGTTTTCCATTTTATTCATATAGTCGTGAAAAAAGTCAAAAACTTCTGGCCAACTGTGTTTATTATGTATGCTTACCTCTTTTTTTTCTATATAAACACGTCCTATTTTCTTACCAGACTCTAATATGTATTCACTATCAAAAATAAGTTCAGAAGAAACTTCTTCCAGAAATAAGTTTTTAAGACTTTCTAGTTTTTCATAATAGTAGGTCTGGAACACAAGGTCATTAGAAGATGAATCTATAGATACCATTGCTTTTTTAGTATCAAAACTAAAGCTAAGTGCCACGTCTTTTATACCCGTATTGTATAACAACCACTTTCTAGGATATCTTTTACCAAAAAAAATCCAGAAATCTTTACGTAGCTGTTTAGACTCTTCTTTACTAAACATTTTAGATAAAATAAGCGAGTACAATCCCTAGTATGATAGCCAGAAATTTCGAAGCATTAAACTGGTGATTCTTAGACGACTCAAACAATATGGTTGTCGCTACGTGCAACAAAACTCCTACTACAAAAGCATTTGTATAATGGGTATAGGATTGTAGTATGGGTAAGGAAGCTTTCGCGAAAGCGCCCAAAGGCGTCATCACCGCAAACCCTATTAAGAATATAGTCGTCTTAACCTTAGATAAGTCAGCCTGAAGTAAAAAAGCAGAAATAATGATCGCTATGGGAATCTTATGAACTACAATACCATATAATAATTCTGTATTCTCTGCAAGCGGAAAACCTTCTATAAAAGAATGAGCACATAGGCTTAAAAAGAGTAGCACGGGAAACTTCGCATCTGACTTGTTATGGATATGACCATGTTCTGCACCGCCAGAGCCAAATTCTAACAATATCTGAAGCAGTAGTCCTGCCATTATAAAAATTCCTATATAGGAGTCAGCCTCTTTATAGACTTCGGGTAAAAAATCAAAAACTGTAATCGCAAGTAAAAAGGCACCGCTAAAAGAGAGTAGCAGCTTTACAGCTTTGTTTACTGTGGGTTTGAAAATAATAGCTATGAATAGACCAAAACCTACTGCGGCAAGTGGCAATAACAAAGTAGTAAGTATTGAGTGGGTCATCATATAAGTGGATAAAAATAAGTTATTTTTGCGGTATATGACTGAGGGTAATCAAAACTTTAAAATGCTAGCTAAAACCTTTTATGGTTTTGAAGAAATCTTGGCAGAAGAACTGCGCAATTTAGGTGCAGGGCATGTAAAAATAGGAGTGCGCAGCGTATCTTTTGAAGGAGATAAAGGCTTTATGTATAAAGCTAATCTTTGTTGCAGAACAGCAATAAAAATTTTAAAACCCATACGAGAATTTAGAGTCCGTACAGAGGAGGAACTGTACAGGCGTGTCCAGAAGATTTATTGGAACGATTACATAAGTGTATCCGATACTTTTGCCATAAATGCAACAGTAAACGGTAATCTTTTTACCCATTCTCAATATGTAGCCTTTAAGACAAAGGATGCTATTGTAGACCAGTTTAGAAAAAAAGAAGGTGTGCGTCCTAATATAGATACAAAGCGACCCGATTTACGCATCAATGTACATATCCAGAATGACTGGTGTACCATCTCATTAGACAGTAGCGGTGCCTCTTTGCATCATAGAGGTTATCGCACCTTGACTAATATTGCTCCTATTAATGAAGCGCTTGCTGCGGGCCTTATTCTTAAAAGTGGGTGGACTGGACATAGCGATTTCTTAGATCCAATGTGTGGTAGTGGTACAATGCTAATAGAAGCGGCTATGATCGCTTGTAATATCCCTGCAAATCTTAACAGAAAGGAGTTTGCCTTTGAAAAATGGTTGGATTGGGAGCCAGACTTGTATGATGTCATTGAAGCAGCTGCACTCAAAAAAGTAAAAGACTTTACCCATAAGATTATTGGCTACGATAAAGCACCATCTGTTATTGCAAAAGCGAAGCAAAATGTAAAGAATGCCCAACTGGAGGAATTTATTACCATTAAAGAGCAAAACTTCTTTGAATCCAAAAAAGAAGGTAATGACTTCCTGCATATGGTTTTTAATCCACCATATGGAGAACGTCTGCCCGTTGCAATGGATGAGTTTTATAAAGAAATAGGAGATACGCTTAAGTCTTCCTACCCTGGGTCTCACGCTTGGTTTATCACTTCTAATATGGAAGCTCTTAAGCATGTTGGACTTAGACCTAGCCGTAAGATTAAACTCTACAACGGTAGCCTAGAAAGTAGATTAGTAAAGTATGAAATGTATGAAGGCAGTAAAAAAGGGAAATATATGAGTAAGGAGGAGTAACGTTACTTCTTAACAAAAGGTATTAAATAGGACAGCGTATACCCATAACCTACCCCAAACTGGCTCTCGTCTGTAGTTCTTCCAAAACCTGGAATAAAAATAGTGGTGAAGTCTTCAGGATCATCACGAGTGATAGTGCGTTTTAATTGTACATTAATCCCTAGGTATAGATTACTAAATAGCTCGGTTTGTAAACCGAGTTGAAATTCTAGCCAAGTTGCACTAAGCCCTGTAAATTCTCTACCATCCATTCTAGTGTCGTCTCCAAAGAGAGGATTAGTAGTCGCTATGGTAAAAGAATTGAGTTCATGTCTAAAGCTAGAAAAGCCCGCGCGACCACCTACATAAATGAGGTTATTCATCCCAAACCAATTCTCATACACGTTAAAGTTAGCACCTGCCTTAATATAACTACCAATTGAAGTGTTGTCCAGATTTGCAAATTGAGTAGTTCTTCTTGTTTCAGATCCAATTTCGGCGGCGATATAAATATTTTTTTTAATTCTAAAATCACCTACAGCCTGAAAAC
The DNA here is from genome assembly GCA_964641325.1 of uncultured Flavobacteriaceae bacterium. Taxonomy (GTDB): domain Bacteria; phylum Bacteroidota; class Bacteroidia; order Flavobacteriales; family Flavobacteriaceae; genus Dokdonia. The sequence continues at coordinate 6,853 of CAZXMY010000018.1, forward strand.
CGGAATAATCTGGATCTAGGAGTGTGCGCAGCGGTTGTGCAATGTCAACCCCTACTCTTAATCCATAATATCGAGGTGTCCCTGCTTGCGTAGTATCCTTAATTGCGGGGATTACGCCCTCTGTTTTCTCTTCTGTCTGAGAATAGCCCAATTGCATGCAAGCAAGAAGACTAATGAAAAATACGAATATGTGCTTCTGTTTCATCGTCTATAGTTGCATCTAGAATAGTAATATTAGCTATCCAAGCATTGTCTTGTAAAGGAATAAACTCATCCTGTAAGCCTTGATAGGTTACTCTAAAGCCACAGGCTTTGCTTACAAATTCTTCCTGTGGTATATAATTAAAAATTAATCGATCAATATTTTGAGGGGTATCACCATCAACTTCTCCAAAATTGAGGATAAAATCATAGCGTGTCTGATTGGCATCTGTACGCAGTGGTATGGATATACTGGCAGATGAAAAAGCAAGGCCTACATCAGCACCTTCTTCGGCAATAAAAAGGCCATCCGGTACTTTGGGTTCTGAGGGGTTATCTGCATCAAAAAAATCAATGACCAGCAAGGGAGTAATGGGAGTGACAGCTGCACAAATATCATCTCTCTCGCAGGAAGATAGAAGGAAACAGCTTAAGAGGACAAGTAATACTCCTTTTTTCATAATTATCTTTTCTCCAATAGTACCACGTTCTCCACGTGATGGGTCTGGGGGAACATATCAACAGGCTGCACTTTTGTCACTTTGTATTTCTCATCTAGCATCGCTAAGTCTCTAGCTTGTGTTGCGCTATTGCAACTTACGTAAACTATTTTCTTTGGAGCAATGTTTAAGATTTGATTAACCACATCTGCGTGCATCCCATCGCGAGGTGGATCTGTAATAATCACATCTGGAATACCGTGAGTATCTATAAAATCACCGGTAAATACTTTTTTCATATCCCCTACAAAAAACTCGGTATTTTCAATCTTATTGCGCGTAGCATTTTCTTTGGCAGCAATAATCGCATCAGGTACGGCTTCTACACCTATTACTTTTGCAGCTTGTTTTGCTACAAATTGCGCAATAGTGCCCGTTCCTGTATATAGATCATATACGAGCTCTTTGCCTGTAAGTCCTGCAAAATCACGTGTTATTTTATAGAGTTCATAGGCTTGCGCAGAGTTGGTCTGGTAAAAAGACTTAGCATTAATCTTAAACTGCAAACCTTCCATCTCTTCAAAAATATGATCGCGGCCGTGGTAGCAAATCACTTCTTGGTCATATATAGTATCATTGCCTTTAGCGTTAATAACGTATAATAAGGAAGTGATTTCAGGAAATTCGGTTTTGACATAGTCTAATAGTAAAACACGATGCTCTTTATCCTCTTTAAAAAACTGTACTAATACCATAAGCTCTCCAGTAGAAGCGGTGCGTATCATCAATGTACGCAATAAACCTTCTTGATTGCGCGCATTGTAAAAAGGCATTTGGTGTTTTGTAGCAAACGCTTTTATACTATTTCTAATGGCATTACTAGGATCGCGTTGTAAATGGCATTTTTCTATATCTAAAATTTTGTCCCACATTCCCGCTATATGAAAACCTAGGGCATTACGATGCTCTATCACTTCATCACTGCGTATTTGCTCCATAGTAAGCCACTTGCTATCTGAAAAGCCAAACTCCATCTTGTTTCTATAGAAATATTGTTCTTTACTTCCTAGAATGGGCGTGGTTTCGGGGAGTTCTATCTTACCCAAGCGTGTGAGGTTATTAATTACCTCTTGTTCTTTGTATTCCAGCTGGAATTTGTAGTCCATATGTTGCCATTTGCAGCCTCCACATACTTCAAAATGCTGGCATTGGGGTTGTGTACGCTTTCGCGAAAGCGTATGCACCTTTATTGCAGTACCTTCATAATAGGACTTCCGTTTTTTAGTAGTTTGTATATCTACAACATCGCCCGGAACGGCGTTATTTATAAAAACTACGCGTCCGTCTGGTGCATGGGCAATTGCCTTGCCTTTTGCTCCAGCATCTGTAACTTCTAATTCTGTAAAAATCTTGCGATTTTGTTTACGTCTTGACATAGCGCAAAAATAGAATAATTCTGAATTAAGATAGCGGTTTATAGACTGCTTTATAATTTGTAAATTGCGATACTCTGGGGATGATTTCTCTCCCACGCTGAATTTTCGATACTTCGAAGGAAAAAAGGTAGAGAAGGAATGGCTTTTTAATAGTAAAAAATTTTCAAAAATGGCTGTTTTAGAACAATTAACATCGCAACAGGCGATAGATTTAGAGAACAAGTTTGGTGCTCATAATTATCACCCACTTCCTGTAGTTTTAAGTAAGGGAGAAGGAGTATATGTTTGGGACGCAGAAGGAAAAAGATATTATGATTTTCTCTCTGCCTATTCTGCTGTAAATCAAGGGCATTGTCACCCTCGTATCGTAAAGGCAATGACAGATCAAGCGCAGACACTATCTCTTACCTCACGGGCTTTTTATAATGATATGCTAGGGAAGTACGAGAAGTATGTAACAGAAACTTTTCATTTTGATAAGTTACTTCCTATGAATACAGGAGCAGAAGCCGTAGAGACGGCTTTAAAGATTTGCAGAAAATGGGCGTATGAAGTAAAAGGAATTGATGAGAATCAAGCAGAGATTATCGTTTGTGAGAATAATTTTCACGGAAGAACGACAACCATTATTTCTTTTTCTAATGACCCTGTTGCTCGTAAAAACTTCGGGCCTTATACAAATGGATTCATAAAGATTGAGTACGATAATCTAAAAGCTTTAGAAGAGGCTCTACTTAGTAGTACTAATATTGCTGGTTTTCTTGTGGAGCCTATCCAAGGAGAGGCCGGAGTTTATGTGCCTAGCGAAGGATATCTGGCAGCAGCAAAAGCATTGTGTGAGAAACATAATGTATTATTTATTGCAGATGAGGTGCAAACGGGTATTGCTAGGACTGGAAGATTATTAGCCACTTGCGGCAACTGTAGTTGTGAAGACAAGCATTGTTCTGGCACACCAGAAGTTAAGGCAGATATACTCATTCTTGGGAAAGCATTATCGGGAGGTGCATACCCTGTTTCTGCAGTACTTGCAAATGATGATATTATGGGTGTTATTAGGCCAGGAAATCACGGAAGTACTTTTGGAGGGAATCCAGTAGCGGCAGCCATTGGGATGGCAGCACTTGGAGTAATAAAAGATGAAGACTTAGCGGCAAATGCACAAGAATTAGGAGAACTTTTTAGAGAAGAACTGTCTACGTATATAGAGAATAGTACTATCGTTAACGGCGTACGAGGGAAAGGGTTGTTAAATGCGATTCTTATTAATGATACAGAAGAAAGCTCTACCGCTTGGGATATTTGTATGGCGTTAAGGGATAATGGTTTATTAGCAAAGCCTACTCACGGTAACATTATTCGTTTTGCGCCACCATTGGTAATGGATAAAGAGCAATTACTCGACTGTGTTCGAATTATTACGACTACCTTAAAGGAGTTTGAGAAATAATTATTTTTTGCTTTCGCGAAAGCGAGCTAGCAAGGCCTATCGGCAATCATACAAGTTCACGAATAACGGGAGTGCGAATTGGTAAAGCATAAAGCCGTCTTTGAGAAAAGGCGGTTTGTTTATGGTGCTAACTTGGAGAAGGGTGTTATCGGGAGATTGCGCAATATCCAAAAAAGAATAACCACAAAAACTATAGTATAGGTAAACCAAGATTTTTCATTGAGATTATAATAGTAGGTCGGCGCATATTTTTTAGACCAGAGTGCATAAGCCTTAGCAAAGAGTACGAGAGATACAAGCACAATCAGAAGATTATGCTTAATGGCTTCAAAAAGCCTTAAATGTAACATATCATGTATAGCACGTTGGCTACCACATCCAGGGCAATGTAATCCTGTTATATAATGAAAGGGGCAAACCGCAAATACGGTTCCTTCTTGAGAAACTTCTGGATCATTAAGGTAGTAGTATCTTAGTAGGACAAATAAAACGGCTAAACCCAAAAAGGCAAAGCCGTATTTAAATAACTTAGAGCGCTTTTTAATTTGGGAAATTTCCATTAGCAATAGCCGTGGCTATTAATGCCCCATAGGCTACCATAAATATGAGTAGAAAAATGCCACCACCTATAAGACCTATGAGTCCCCAAAGTTTGGCATTTTTAGAATCTTGTTCGGCTCCTGCATAATCTCCACCATCCCATTTTGCATTAACGCGCGCAGCATAAACAATGCTTACTACACCTGTTATCTGACAACAGAAAAAAGTAGTTATAATAGCGAGTATGAGATAATTGCCTGGTTTTTGTTGAGGCATATCGCCTGCATTAGAATTGGATACTGTTGTATTCATCTGATTGATTTAGTAATAATTTCTTCTAAAATACTAGAATTTAAATTAATTACATATGTAGGACAAAAAAAAGCGAGCATTGCTCGCTTTTTTAATAATATTCAATAGATTTTTTATTGATTTGCTTCTAATTGTCTTTGCATATCTTGTAGATATTCTACCCATACTTGATCCTTTCCGGTAACGGCTAGATAGATGGCAAGAATACAAAGTATGATACCAATAACAATACCAATCATAGCAATTATATTTGCGGTTTTTAGTTGGCCAGCATTTACATAAGTGGCTGGATCATCACTTGAATTAAGCAAAGTGGCATCTTTTTTTACCAGGTATAGTGCTATTCCTCCCAATAATATACTTCCCAAGCCATATGGCAAACAACAACACAGTATTGATAAAATTGCCAACACCAAGGCGATAGTTACATTAGGTAATTTTTTTTGTTCCATGATTAAGATTGTTTAGTTTATTAGTGTAACATTTTAATTGCGTAACTAATGACAATAGTTAACACCGTCAAGATAGCTAAAAATATTATACTCTTATTAGCATACTTAAAACTAAAAAATTGATTGAGAATCAATACGGCAAATAGAAAAATTAAAGGATATATTCCAGGATACATGAAAAATGCGTCTACAAATTCTCCTTTAAAAAGCAGCGATACAGATCTTTGCAAGCCACAACCCATACATTCAAAGCCCAAATATTTTTTGTTGAGACAAGGAAGCATATATTCTTCCATAGGGTAGGTGCTAATTAATTACTAACACTAATTTTTCTTCCTTTTGTAAGGCCTTCTGTAGTACTAAATTGTACGATATAAATTCCGGCACTAAGTCTAGAGGTAGGAAAATTATACACAGATTGTATGCCCAAGTCATTTTCAGAAATAACTAATTTTCCAGATATATCAAAAAGACTCATAGTATCAAGACTAACACCTAGCGGATTATGAATTTCTAGTTGATCTTCTGCATTGTTTTGAAAAACAGTAAAAGATTCTAGAATTCCATCCTCAAGTACAACATCATCAACACTAAGAGTAGTATCGTCATCATCTGAGTCTTGGGATTCTTTTGTAAACGCAATAGAAAATCTGTTGTTATATTCTCCAGCTTCAAGTTGAATAAGTACACTTTCACTTAATATATCGTGATAAATTTCTGTTTCTTTATCAAAAAGATACACGCCTTCATAGGTGAAATTTTCTATAAAATGAACTCCAAATCGATACTCTGCCGTAGTCTCAGCGTCAATTACAAGAGGTAGTAATTGATACTCATCTTGCGGTGCGGCATTAATTACATAGGCTTTTCCGTCGTCAATGGAAAAGGATACATCGGTTGCCAATCCACCCATTCTTGCATCTCCTCCTATATCATAACCAGTAGTTGCATTTTTGTGCAATGCAATACCCAACTCTCTTGAATAGGTGTCATTAATACCAATACCTATTTTTAGACGAGGGTAATCATAACCCAAATTATTGATATCTGGATAATATGTAGATACTCCAACTGCTGGGATCACTTCTTCATTAGATCTAAAATCAGAATTATTACCTTCTTTTACAAAAACACGCTGGTTATTTGTAAATAAAGCATCTCCACCAGCATCACCTTGTATCATAAAGCCCTGGCCTACAGGAGAGAATCGTCGAGCAAAAGTGCCAACATTGCTCTGATCTGTAGTCGTATCAGAGCCAGGTATTTGAGCCCCCGTTTCATCATACATATAAAAAGTTGCATTCACTGACATACCTGGATCATTCAGATTCATCATTGGGCTATAGGCGCCATACCCACCTTCATAATCTTCTAAAAAATGAGACATGACATTTGGATTGCTATCCCAAAAAAGGGCCGTTCCCGTAGTAATATTAGTACGGTCAACATTTATAACGTTACCGTTAATATCTGTAGCGGTAAACGTACCACTACCAGAATTTTGTAATAAAAAGTAATTTAAATCTAAAGCCGATGGATAAGGATTACCTGCTAGTGTTAATGCGTTAGCAGGCCCTACCATTACTGCAATAGTGCCGTTATTAGGTCGCCCTCTAAAATCTAATCGTTGTCCTGTACCGTTAGTAAGAATACCATCATTATTCAAAACTCCGTCACCATGAATGTCTGTAGGATCAAAGCCATTAACTCCTTTCATCGAAAATCCGTAACCTGCCTCTAAAGTACCTGTGTCGTCGATATGAATCCAATCTCCAAAATCCACTCCAGATTGAAATGACCATAACCAGTAAGTTGCTATTACTAAGGGTGCTGTTGGTCCCACGCTACCATCAAAATCTCCTCCTAATAAGGCAGGATTACTTCCTACAAGGTTTTCTGGGTTAAAAATGACTTGATTAGTATCGGTAAAACCACCGCCAATGGGGCGCATTGCAAAAACAGAATTTCCATCTGCTGCTGCAGATCCAGATCCATTAAACGCTAAACCTACTGGAGAACCCCAAAAATTATAATCCCATCGGTTAACAGTTCCTTCTTGAAAAATAGAAAGATCTCCTGTTCCTTTATTCGCTTGATCCGGTCCATTCCCTTGAAGAAGTTGTGCTTCATTTCTTAATATGATACTTGACTCTGCTAGCGGATTGTTAGCTTCATTAATTTCTAAATTAACATCTTGCTCAACAAAAATGAAAGTGTCATTAACAAAAACATAGGAAGGTACTTCTAATCCTGCAGGACCACTTGGCTTTACATAGAGCTGCGCATTTGCAACGAGTGAGAAGCTCAAAACTAGGGTAAAAAAGATGTTTCTTAAAATCGTCATCGATCTGGGGTAGTCTGGTTACCTAGGTAAAAATAATTTTTTTCATGGGGTTCAAGCTTCATTTTTAAAGATTTAGCATAATTTTTCGATAGATTGTATACTTTTATCGTTTAAGAACATAAATCCAAATTAATGATATGAAAATCACTGACAAGGTTCTGGCATTAGATGATGATTTTGAAGGTGTTGTGGTCGCTATAGATGGCAGTAATGTAGATGTAATGAGTGAAGATGGTTTTGTATTACGCTTTAGCAAAAATGAATTAATTCCTGCAATTTCGGCACAAGAATCACTGCGTTTTAGTGAAGTTTCTCCAGCAGCAATCGCAAGTAAAGAAGATAACAAACCTAAGAAAATATACAGGCCAGAAAGTAATAAAAAAAAGAACAAACTTCCGCCTATGGAGGTTGATTTGCACATAGGGAAGCTTGTAAACAGTAGTAGAGGAATGTCAAATTTTGAGATGCTTAATTTGCAATTAGATACTGCAAAAAGACAACTGACTTTTGCAAGAAAAAAACGCATCCAGCGTATTGTTTTTATACATGGTATGGGGCAAGGTGTCCTCAAAGAAGAACTACATTATTTACTACGCAGAGAAGAAAATATAGATTTTTACGATGCAGATTATCAGAAATACGGCCTCGGCGCCACAGAGGTTTATCTTTATCAAAAGAGCTTCTAAAAAGACAAGCTAGTTAAAAATAGGAGTTGTTAAAATAGTAGCATCTGCCGCATTAAACTCACCTAGAAATATACTACTCTGTATGGTAACTGCTGGTTCTCCTGCCTCGTCTAAGAAGGATAAAAATTCCATATCAATAGTAAGAACAGGGTCTGATAAAAAGTAAATATGCTCTCGATACATATTTACCAGATTTTCGACCGCAATAGCTGAATTTAAGTAATCATCAACACCGGGATTTAAAGGGTCCGAACTATCATCGGTTGGGTTGAGATTCCCATTAGCATCCTCATTACGGGTAAGCACACCATCTCCATCATCATCTTCATCTAAATAATCCAAGATACCATCTCCATCTGTGTCGCGTGACAATTCTATGTCAATGGTCCCGTCATCATTAAAAATTACGCCTTCTAAAATGGTGGGTACATTATCTCCATCGTCATCATCATCTATAATATTTAGGAGTCCATCATCATCTGTGTCTAGCGTTCCTGTAGGGTCCTCTATATCAGAAGGGATTCCATCTCCATCTGCTTCTGTGCCTACTGTTGTAATGGTTATTACTCCTGTTGTACTTATCAATTCTTCTACTACAGATGGAGAAGTAGGAGGAATAGGGTCACAAAAATAATCGTTAGTTACAGCACCATTAAATCTTCTATAAATCACTTGGTCATCACTGCTTATCGTAACTTCAACTTGTCCCTGCTCGGTTAAGATATTTTCTGTTGTCGAGAACTGCGCAGCCAGACTTTCATTACTATCAGAGTTGATTAAAAAAAAGACAAAATCAAAATTATCACAACGTTCAAGAGTAGAATCTTCAAAATCAAAATTATTCACAACAATATCACCATCATCACATGAGTGAAGAAAAAAACCTAAAAAAAGAACCCAAAACAGCAATCTCATATTCATGATATATAAAGCAAAAATAGTATTAATACTGATACATAATCTTACGAAAAAGTTAATTAAA
>CAZXMY010000019.1:0-15545 GCA_964641325.1 uncultured Flavobacteriaceae bacterium
CGGGAAATACAGCGCTTATTTTTAATGTTGTCGACGCTCTTTTAACATTAATCCCATTAATAATTATTACATATGTTCTCTTTCTATTGTGGAAGAAAACTTTTAAGAAAATTCCTTTTTCCAACATCATTTTAGTTGTTTGTTTTATTTTGATTTGGGGATTAGCGGTTTGGAAAATTCAAAGAGAATTTTCAGCAGATATTAATGAGATAACAGTTTCCTGGTTTAGCATATTAAATTCCTTTTTTATTATTGCCTTTGCTTCTTTCTTTTCTAAATGGTGGGAAAGTAAATACAATCCATCGGCAGCAGCTAAGTATGCTCTAGGTCTTATAATAATGGCAGTAGGTTTTGGTCTGCTCGCATTTGGCTCATTAGGAGCTGTTAATGGTGCAAAGGTCAGTATGATATGGTTAATACTGGCTTATCTTTTTCACACATTAGGAGAACTTTGTTTATCTCCTGTAGGCTTGTCTTATGTGTCTAAATTAGTTCCAGCCCGAATGATTGCGCTTATGTTTGGAATGTGGTACTTGGCTATAGCTATAGGGAATAAACTGGCAGCAGTTGTAGGAGGACAGATTGAGAACATAACGGCGCAATATTCACTAACAACTTTCTTTTTGATTTTTACGATTGTTCCCGGCGTTGCGGGTTTACTTGTTCTGGCATTGAATCCTGTGTTAAAGAAACTGATGCACGGCGTAAAATAAAAAGTATACTATGTGAATTACAAAAACGTTCCTATTTTTGGAACGTTTATTGTTTGTAAGTAGACGGTGCGATACCAGACATAATTAAAAATAGAATTCATGAAATCATTTCTTTATATAGGTGTTTTATTAATAACGCTAAGCCTTTCTGCACAAAAAGTAAATTGGGTGACCTTTGATGAGGCATTGGCATCACAAAAAAACGATCCAAGACCTATTATGGTAGATGCGTATACAGACTGGTGTGGGCCGTGTAAATTGTTAGACAGGAATACGTTTCAAAATGATGATGTAGCGGCTTTTATTAATGAAAACTACTATGCAGTAAAGTTTAATGCAGAGGGTACAGAAGAGGTAAACTATCTAGATAACGTGTACACAAACCCACGTCACGATCCTAATAGGAAAGGACGTAATAGTCAGCATGAATTTGCACAAGCAATGAAATTAAGAGGCTACCCAAGTATTGTGTTTTTTGATGAACAAGGAAATTACATACAACCAGTAGTGGGCTATAAAACTCCCAAACAACTTGAGATCTTTCTAAAAATGATTGCTAACGGAGATTACAAAGAACTTACCACTGGAGAAAAATGGCAGGATTATCAAGATAAATTTGAGTATACTTTTAAAGCGAAATAATACTATCACTTTACTATAAAAGCTCCCTTTTCATACGTGCTATGAAAAGGGATTTTTCTTTTACGACAGCTCGCTTTCCAACGGTCAATATCACTTTTATAATTAGTGCCATCTGCGATAATATATGTTTTGGGATATGTATTAATGAGACGGTCTAAGTTTATATTAGGTGATTGCGTAAGGAGTATGTAATCCGGTTCGTATCCTTTAAGGGCAAAGATCGCTAGACTATCCAGTATTAGTATTCGTTTGTCTTTATAGGAAATAATATTAGACAAGGGTTGCTTTATTATGGTATCTAAGGCTACATTATTGCTATAGGCAGTAATGCGCGTATCGCTAGCATAATCCCACAAAGAGTCTTGAGTTTTGAGAAGTAAAGCGCCTTGAGTATATGTGGCGATAAGAGTTTGTTTATTCTTATGGAAAATAATTAGCTCACTTTTTTTAGAATGTATTTTTTGCCAAACAAAGACACCACATAAAAAAACAATGCTTCCCAAAGCTAAACTCAAGCGCGTAAAACTATATTTTTTAAATAGCGCAATTACGGCAATCACAACGGCATACAATCCTAACATTATAGCTAATGAAATCGTAATGTGTTTAAAAACAAAATCTTCTTTTGATGCAACCCATCCAATAAAAAAATTTAGAAAATCGATTGCCTTTCCAAAACCTACTACCATAAATTCAGGTAAAATATCTAATCTAGCCATAATCACGACACTAATTCCAGTAGCTAGAAGAATACCTAATACCGGCAGTACAACTAGATTACTCACCAGAAATAATCCTGGAAATTGATGAAAATAGAAAAGACTGAGCGGAAGTACACCTATTTGCGCAGCCGTAGTAACTGTTATCGTATTCCAAAGAAAACGTAGTACTTTATTTTTAATCGTAAATAAGCTGCTCAACCACGGCTGTATCCATAAAATAGCCAAGACGGCTGCGTAGCTGAGTTGAAAACCGACTTGATATATAAGCAAAGGATCAAAAAGAAGAAGCACAAAGGCCGAGGCAATAAGCGCATTAAGAGTTTCTTTTTTAGATCCTGTTAGAGAGCTAGCTTCTAGAAAGCTAAACATGGTTGCCGCACGAAGTACAGAAGGAGAGAGTCCCGTAAGTATCGCAAATAACCAGATAAGCCCAATAATAATTCCGGAGCGTAAAAAACGCAATCTGTATCCACTAATAGGTCGGGTTATAAATCGTAAGAGCAATAATATAATGCCTACGTGAAGTCCAGAAACCGCTAGAATATGCATCATACCTGCAGCGGCATATTGATTGCTCATTTCCCGATCTATACCTTGGCGTTGGCCAATGATAAGAGCGTTTATTATTGCGAGCTGATCTTTAGAGAAGGGATAAGAAGCGAGTTTTTCTTGCACGCTTTCGCGAAAGCGTGACACCACAACCCTAACGCCACTTCCAGATTGCTGTAAACGCATGACTTGGTGGTTGCTAGCAGAAAGCTGACCATAAATTCCTTTATGCCGCAGATATTTACCATAATCAAATTGATAGGGATTTCTGGTCACGGGTAAGGGGTCGATACTGCCTCGTACATACAATCGGTTGCCTATGCCGTATTTTGGATTTGAAACTGAGTCTTTATTTATGTTTACAAGTAACTTTCCAGAACTGTAATGACCATCGCTGGAGTACACTTTGCCTATATATTTGTGCTGGTAGCTCGTGGGTTTCAGGATTTCTTGTATTTCTAATACAGTATTTTGATTCTGATAAGATGCTCGATGACTAAAATGGAATTCTTGATTTACGGGGAGCAAACGACTATGCAGGGCATTACCTAGCACTATAAAAAAAATAAAAATAGCACAAGTAAAAAGCCCGTTAAGCGCATGCCATCTGCGAATCCCAATTTGTATAAGGAGCAAGCATAAAATTAATCCCGAAAGTAACGGAATGTGGTATGAAAACGGCATGTTGGTAACCTCTGTGAGAAGAATGCCCACAATAAGCCCGATTGTACTTAGTAAAACTGAAAAATTAAGATGTTTCACGCTTGTAAGGTGCTAGCAAATAGACGTTAACACCTTTCAAAATATGAAATTTTTATAACTTACAGCACTCTACGTGCCTGACTATAAGCACTTTTCCAATAGTTTTCTTCTAAGGATGAGGTGAGAACACCACGAGAAGATGTGGCGTGGATAAAGTAAATTACACCTGCATTAACTTGAGTAACTAGTCCTACATGATTAATGGTATTCTTGTTTTTATTAGTCTTAAAAAAGACTAAATCCCCTTTTCTAACGGCACTTTTCTTTATCGCTTTTCCCTGAGTTGCCATATCTCTAGATACTCTAGGTAAGGCAACATTTTCTTTCTGGAAAGCCACATAAATTAGACCCGAACAATCCATTCCACCACGCGTCGTACCGCCCCATTTGTAGGGTGTTCCAGAGAAGGCTTCTGCCTGGTTTACGATTCGATCTGCCTGAGTATTGGATGCGGTATATGTTTTTTTAGAGCTACCACAAGAAGTGAGGACGAGAACAAGTGCAATAAGGGGAAGTAGGTTTTTCATTAGGACTTTTGATGGTATAAAGATGTTGAAAAATTACGCTTTCGCGAAAGCGTACCACACCTACTTATCACCAAGACTATCAACAATGGCATGTGCTGTTTTAAGCGATGCACCCTGTCCGCCAAGACGCTGTTCTAGTTCATAATAGTGCGAAAAAAGAGTTTCTCTATGTGTCGGATCTAGGATACGGTTGAGTTCTTTTTTTAAGTTAGCGTTGTTTAGTTTTCCTTGTATGAGTTCTGTGACTACTTCTTTATCCATAATAAGATTTACTAAAGAAATGTAATCCAACTTAATGATACGCTTGGCAATGGCATAAGAGATCCAGTTAGCTCTATAACAAACCACTTGTGGTACTTTAAAAAGAGCTGTCTCTAAGGTTGCCGTTCCAGAGGTAACAAGAGCTGCGTGGGAAACAGAAAGTAGATCATAGGTTTTATTGCTAATAAAATGTACTTGCGCATTGTCTTTTGTAAAGGAGGCATAGAAATTGGGGTCTTGACTAGGTGCTCCTCCTATGACAAATTGATAATCTGGAAATGCAGGCGCAACACTTAACATAATATCGAGCATGGCATTAATTTCTTGCTTGCGGCTTCCAGGAAGTAATGCGATAATGGGTTTATCACTTAAAGAATAGGTTTCTCTAAATTCTTTAGGATTAATGGGAGTTCTATTGTTAATAGCATCTAATAAGGGATGTCCCACAAACTGCACTGGATACTTATATTGGGCATAAAAATCCTTCACAAACGGCAGTATGGTATACATATAATCTACAGATGCTTTAATATCTTTTACCCGACCTGCACGCGATGCCCATACTTGTGGACTAATGTAATAATGGGTAGTGTATCCCATGGGTTTTGCCCATTTTGCTATACGAAGGTTAAATCCAGAATTGTCTATAAAAATAAGGGCATCAGGTTTAAAGGCATCTATATCGTTTTTGCATTTTTTAATGAATCCCGTTATTTTTCTGAGATTAAAGAGTACTTCAATAAATCCCATAAATGCCCGGTCTTTATAGTGTACAACCAGATCTCCACCTGCTTCCTGCATAAGATCTCCACCCCAACAGCGTATAGTTGCGTTAGGGTCTTCTTGATATAAAGCTTTAATTAGATTAGATCCATGTAGATCGCCACTAGCTTCTCCTGCAATGATATAATACTTCACTAGATAAATTTACGAATCATCACGGTAATGGCAACAATTACTGTGGCGAGAAGAACGCCTCTTGCTCTGTAATCCTGTTTCTTTCTAATAAACAGAAAGAAGGCTATGAGATTAAGTACCGCGCCTAGTGTTACTATTTTACCAAAAAATCCTTCGGCGAGAGATTGTTGTATAGTGGCGTCTATACCTCTATCAGAAAAGATTAAGATGTATAGGATGACTCCCAAGGTATTTGCAAGAATGCCGGTAATAATACCTATTACTATTTCTTTTTTCATATGTTAGGTTTTGCTTTTCTGCTCTACTTTTTCTTGATTTGAGAATGGCAAAAGTTTGCTTTATGACTTCGTTCTCCCCACGTGTTGTTCATGCATAGGTTTGCTTTCCTGCCTTTGCCGGCAGGCAGGCGCAAAAGCGTTAATTAAAAATTTAATTGCGCTAGCTCCTTTATATGTTGATGTGCCGTAAGGTCAAATTGCACCGGAACGACGGATACATAGTTGTTTTCTAAAGCCCATTCGTCTGTATCCTCACCAGTATCTTGATTTACAAATTCACCGCTTAACCAATAATAATCTCTCCCCATTGGATTCTTTCTTTTGTCAAAATCTTCTTCCCAGCGTGCTCTTGCTTGTCTGCAAATTTTGATCCCTTGTAAGGGAGTGTTAGATACCTTGGGAAAGTTTACATTAAGCACAACGCCTTGAGGTAATCCATTTTGTAAGACGGTTTGCGTAATACGTTTAATATAGGTTTTACAATGCTCAAAATGTGCATCGTGACTATAATCCAAAAGAGAAAATCCTATGGCAGGAATACCTTCTACACCTGCTTCTACCGCTGCGCTCATCGTACCGCTATAAATAACATTAATAGAAGAGTTACTCCCGTGATTGATACCACTCACACAAATATCAGGTTTTCTTGATAGGATTTCTTGCGTGGCAAGTTTTACACAATCTGCAGGAGTGCCAGAACAGCTATATTCTTTATGAATCGCATTTTTATCGATTACAACAGGGTCACAATAGAGCGTATCGTTTATGGTAATAGCGTGCCCCATGGCGCTTTGAGGACTATCTGGCGCGACAACGATTACATCGCCTAGCTCATTCATCACTTCTATTAAATTTCGGATTCCTAATGCTGTAATGCCATCATCATTAGTAACTAGAATAAGTGGCCTTTGGGACATGGTAAAATAATTGGTTTCTAATCGCTAAAATACGTAAATTGCTACTGTTTCAATAGGAGGTAGTTTAACAAAAGATTACCAGCTACTTTAATATTTTGGCACAATTTTTAATGTACATTGTTCTATAAAAATGCAAATACACCGTTTTATGAAAAGGAATTTGAAATTAATTGGATTAGCAGTATTATTTTCTGCAGCAAGCTGCAGTTTTACTACAAAATCTTTTGACGATCCAGATAAAGACAAAACCCTTGTAGATTTAATACGTTATGTCTTAGAAAGAGGACATTACGATGCTAAGGATATTGATGATGAATTTTCTGAAAATGTTTTTAATGACTTTATTGACGCTATAGATCCATATCGCAGGTATTTTTATAGAAAAGATATAGAGGAGTTTAACAAATACAAGAAAGAGATAGATGATATGATTAAGGATAAAGATCTTACGTTCTTTAACTTGGTCTATGCCCGTTTGTTAGAACGTCAGAAAGAAGCTAATGATATTCAAAAAGAGGTGCTTGACAAACCATTTAATTTCTCCAAACAAGAAATATTAGATACAGAATACGAAGCACAACTTTTTGTAAAAAATAAGAAGGCAATTAAGGAACGTTGGAGACAACAACTCAAATTAAACGCTTTGAGTTCGTATTATGATAAAAAGCAAGATCAAGAAAGGGATCCTGATGATCCGGATGAAGACGAAGAAAATGCCGAGGAAATTGCAGATACTACTCCTAAGGAAATATTTTCTGATAAGGAGTTAGAAGAAAAGGCGCGTGAAGAGGTAGCAGATAATATGAAAGACTTTTTTGATTTTACAAATGAATTGGAGCGCAAAGATTACTTTGCTATTTTCTTAAATGCTATAGTAGAAGAATTTGATCCACATACCACCTATTATGCTCCTGTTGCAAAGGATCGTTTTGATCAACAAATGAGTGGGCAATTTCAAGGTATAGGCGCGAGATTGCAAAAACGCAATGGCGAGGTACGTGTCACAGATGTTATTTCGGGTGGACCTGCGTGGCGAGGTGAAGAGCTTCAGGCAGGAGATATTATTCTAAAAGTTTCTCAAGAAGATGACGAAGAAGCGACAAGTATTGTAGGTATGAGATTGGACGATGCTATTAAACTCATTAAAGGTCCAAAAGGAACAAAGGTTATTCTTAATGTCAAAAAGAAAATAGACGGTAGTATAGAAAATATTGAGATTACAAGAGATATCGTTGAGTTAGAAGAAACTTATGCCCGATCTGCATTTGTAAATAAAGATGAGCGTAACTACGGTGTAATCAACTTGCCTAAGTTTTATTTTAATATGGACAACTATAACCAGCGCAACGCGGCTACAGATGTTGCTAGAGAAATAGAACGTCTTAAGGAACAGAATATAGAAGGTCTAGTTATCGATCTTAGGAATAATGGAGGAGGTTCCTTAAAAACGGTCGTAGATATTGCTGGACTCTTTATTAAAGAAGGACCGGTTGTTCAAGTCAAGACCAATGGAGAAATCGCAGATATTCTGAAAGATGAAGACGAATCCGTACTTTGGGATGGACCCCTCGTAATCTTAGTGAATGAAATTTCTGCATCTGCCAGTGAGATTCTCGCGGCAGCGATGCAAGATTACAAGAGAGCGATAATCATAGGAGGAAAACAAACCTATGGAAAAGGTACGGTGCAGAACGTACTTGATTTAAATAGATATCTAAGAGATAATGACTTAGGAGATTTAGGAGCCCTTAAAATGACAACTCAAAAATTCTATAGAGTAAATGGTGGATCTACTCAGTTAGAAGGTGTAAAGAGCGATGTGGTAGTTCCTGATCAGTTTAGTTATGTCGATATAGGAGAGCGAGATACAGAGAACCCGCTACCTTGGGATAAAATTAAAGCAGCAGATTACGATGTTTGGGATGGATATATTGATTTTGAGCAAACCATCAATAAAAGCGTAGCGAGAATGGAAAAAAGTAATCAATTACAATTAATTGATGAATATGGAAAGTGGCTCAAAAAGCGTCGTGATGACACAAAGTGGTCTCTAAGTTATGATGGGTATAAAAAGAGAGTTGAAGCCAGCGAAAAAGATGCAGAGCGTTTTGACCTTATGGATGAATATGATTCTCAACTATCGTATAAATCTCTACCTTATGAAGAAGCCTTATTTGAGACGGATACCATACTTCAAGAAAAACGCACACGCTGGCATAAAAACCTTCGCAAAGATGTGTATGTAGAAGAGGCAGTAAATGTATTACAGGATCTAAAAATAAATAATATTAGAAAAGTAAAAGTAGCGGCTGTAAAAGACTAATCTATGTCTAGAAATTCTAGTTCGCTCACAGGCTTAGCGCTCCAAAAGTTCAAAAAGAACTTTTGGGGCGTTTTGAGTTTAGGATATATTTTGCTTTGCGGATTAATTGCCTTATTTGCCTATTTTATAGCACCAGATGCTAGTAAAAATGCAAATCAGATGCATTTATCTATTCATTCTAAGGGTCCGGGATTTACCATTACCATGCTTACTATTAACTCAGCGCAAACCCAAAATCAAGGCTGGTTGTCTAAGCGATTTATAGGTGAACAGATTAACGATACAGAAGTAGCTTTGCAGTCCTATGAATTTTCTGATAATACGCTGTATTATGTACCCTATACTGGAGATGATATAGAGGGAATGACTAAGGAATTAGAAATTGATGGCGATGTGGATGCTTTCGCGAAAGCAAATATCTCACAACCCACTTTTATTTTGGGCACCGATAAGTACGGAAGAGACCTTTTAAGTCGAATGCTTATAGGCGCAAGAATTTCATTTTCAATAGGTTTTGTAGCGGTGTTTATCTCGTTGTTTATTGGACTTATAATGGGTTCGCTAGCCGGTTATTATGGAGGAAAAGTGGATACTGCCATTATGTGGATTATTAATGTAACCTGGTCGATACCTACGCTATTATTGGTAATAGCGATTACCTTAGCACTTGATAAGGGGTTCTGGCAGGTTTTTATTGCGGTTGGCCTTACGATGTGGGTGGAAGTAGCGAGAGTGGTGCGAGGGCAGGTTATGGGCGTAAAAAAGATGCAATATGTTACAGCAGCCAGAGCTTTGGGCTTTACAGATTATCGCATTATCACCAGACATATACTACCTAATATTTTTGCACCCTTAATTGTAATTTGCGCTGCAAATTTTGCAGGAGCCATTCTCATAGAAAGCGGACTCAGTTTTTTAGGAATAGGGGCACAACCACCTACTCCTAGTTGGGGCGGAATGATTAAAGATCATTACAGTTACATCATACTAGGGAAGCCCTATCTTGCGGTAATTCCTGGCCTAGCCATTATGTTATTAGTAATGGCATTTATGCTAGTAGGCAATGCGCTTAGAGATGCGCTAGATGTTAAAAGTTAATACCGTCTTATGAAAAGAAAATATACCTACCCACTTTTAGTCATTGTTTTTATGCTAGGCTATTTGCTTTTTGAGAAGTTTGCAAATCAAGCTATAGATGCTCCCATTGTAAATAAAGGCAAAGAGGAGAAAGCTGCTACCAACACCTATTTTTTACCGTCTTCTACTACGGGGCAAGTGATTCATCATAATTACTATTCTCTGAGTTATAGTGAGGATCACGAGCAAGCAGAATGGGTGGCCTATGAGCTTACAAAAAATCAAGTCCAAAACAAAGATTTTAAACGCCCTTATTTTGAGGTGGATCCGGCTGTAAAAACCAAAAGTGCCCACTGGCGCAATTATAAAAATTCTGGATATGATAGAGGACATTTATGTCCAGCTGGAGATCGTGAGTTTAGTAAAGAAGCTTATGATGAAACTTTTCTAACGAGTAATATAAGCCCTCAAGAGCATAAGTTTAACGCTGGGGTTTGGAATAGATTAGAGCAAAAAGTGCGGTATTGGGCAAAAAAATATGATGGAGTATACGTGGTAACGGGAGGTATATTACAAGATAAAATAGATGAGATTGGCTCAGAAGATGTTACCGTCCCTGGAAGTTTTTATAAGATTATATATGATAGATCTGGTGGTGAGGTTCGCATGCTAGCCTTTCTTATGAAGCACAAGGAATCTAAGGAACCTTTGTATTCATTTGTCACCTCAGTAGATAAGATTGAGTCGTTAACCGGCATTGATTTTTTTCCAGAATTAGAGGATAAGCAGGAGCGCAAACTGGAGTCTGGGACAAGCTATAAAGGATGGAGTTTTAGGTAATAAGGCTTTCGCGAAAGCGAACCTCAAAAACCTCCCTTTTCTTTGAAAAAAGTTAGGCATACAAGTAAAAGACCTTACCATTCATTTACTCGATTACTATCAAATTTTATAAAGACAAAAAGTAAAATTGTAAATGCCCAAAGGCCCGATCCGCCATAGCTAAAGAAAGGTAACGGAATTCCTACTGTGGGCAGTAAGCCGGTAACCATGCCAATATTTACCGCAAAATGCACAAACATTATACCTGCAACACCGTAGCCATAAATGCGACTGAATTCGTTTTTTTGTTTTTCGGAGAGTTGGATAATTCTTAGTATAAGTGCTACAAAAAGCGCTACCACCAGTAAGCTGCCGAGAAACCCCCATTCTTCTCCTATTGCACTAAAAATGAAATCTGTTTCTTGTTCGGGTACAAAGTCACCCGTAGTTTGAGTGCCCTGTAAAAAACCTTGGCCTGTCCAGCCACCATTCCCAATAGCTATTTCACTTTGTTGTGTATTATACCCTTTACTTTGTGTATCTACTTCTTTGCCTAAAGCAATATTAAAGCGATCTCTATGGCGTTGTTCAAAAACATTTTCAAAAATATAATTTACAGATAAGGAGAAAAAACAAGCCGCTGCAATGATGCCTATATAAAGTCTTTTGGATGGCCTTTTTTTACGATTTAAATAGAACAGGATTGCTCCTAGTAATATGGTGCTAGCACTTATTATTGGAACACCAAAAAGCAGTGTGGTCACAAACAAAACTATAGCACTAAAACCAACTATAAGATATACTCCTGCAAGTCCTTCTCTATAGAGCGGGAAAAAGAAAGCTGCATATACCAACGCACTTCCTGCATCGGGTTGCGGCAATATAATAAGTGCTGGTATTGCGATTATTGCAAAAGCTTTAAGCTGACCTTCAAATGTTTTAATATCTGTTTGTAAATCGCTTAGATATTTTGCCAAAGCCAAGGCGGTGGCAGCTTTGGCAAATTCACTAGGTTGTAGGGTAAAGGATCCTATGGCATACCAACTTGTGGCTCCATTTACATTTTTACCAAAAAGGAAAAGTCCTAATAACAAGACCAATGCAATAAGATAAAATAAGGAAGAAAAGCGTTCTAAAAATTTAATTTCTAAAGAGAGAATAAAAACAATAAGTACCAACCCAAAACCTATGAAGAGCAGTTGTTTAAAAAATAAATTGGATAGACTAAAAAATTCTTCAACCTCAGGATTATATGTTGTCGCATAGATACTGAGCCATCCTATAAAAACAAGGGCTAGATATAAGAGAATAAGGACCCAATCAAAACTACTTTTACTTCTAGTACCTAAACTCATTGCTCTAGATTTTCTTGAGCTAAGAACTTGGCACTAATCTTAGAACCTTCATTTATAGGAAAAGGTTTTCCAGATAAAGGTTTTGCATATTCTTCTTCTAGGCTATTAGTGAGAACCCAATTTTCAAGATCTTTTCTTGTGATTGTACCTTTTAAATATTTTTCTGTGAGAAGAGAAGCAATGCGACCGCCATACCTTGATCCCCAATATCCGTTTTCTATAAAAACCGCTATTGCGATTTTTGGATCATCTTTAGGTGCAAAAGCGATAAAAGTAGAGTGATCTGTTAGTTGCACTCTTTTATCATTAATTTTTGTGTAATTCTCTGCCGTACCTGTTTTGCCACAAAGTTCGATTCCAGGAATTTTTAAAAAAGATGCTGTTCCGAAGTTATATACATCATTCATTCCTTGCACTACAGGCTCAAAATGTTCTTTATCTATTGTGGTAATATTTTTCTGCGTATAAATACTTGGGATTTGTTTTTGATCCTTGATTGATTTAATAATATGGGGTTTAAAATAATAACCTCTGTTTGCAATTGCCGCAGTAAAATTTGCCATTTGTATGGGAGTCATAAGGACTTCTCCTTGCCCTATGGCATTAGAAATTGTAGTTGTGCTGCCCCAATAAAATTCGTAACTGCGGTCATAATAGTCTGCGCCAGGAATAAGTCCTTTGGATCCAATGGGCAGGTCATAGCCTAAGTAATTGCCCAGACCAAAACTCTCTAAGTGTTTTTTCCAAGCATTCATTCCCAGTTGCGGTGTTTCAAATTTATCTATAGTTCTTCTGTAGGCTGTCGCAAAATAGCTGTTACAAGAATGAGCAAGTCCACTTACAAGTTGTACAGGACTTTTATGATGATGGCATCCTAGAGGTTTTCTTCCGCCATAATTGTAACTCCCTCTGCAATACACACGTTCTTCTGTATCTATAGCATTTTCTTGTAAGGCAATAAGTGAGGTGAGTGCCTTAAAAGGAGAACCAGGAGGATAACCTCCTTTTAAGGCTCTGTCATAAAGAGGACGCGCTATGGAATCATAGTACATTTTTGTATAGTTCTTACTTCGCTGTCTACCTACGAGGTCAGAGGGGTCATAATTAGGTGCTGTGGCTAGAGCCAGAATTTCTCCTGTGGCAGGTTCTATAGCAACTATGCCGCCTCTTTTGTTTGCGAGCAATGATTCTGCATATTCCTGTAATGCAGCATCTATAGTTAATGTAATATCTGTTCCTTGAACTGGAAGTGTGTCTAGAGTACCATTTTTATAAGGCCCTATTTCTCTATTAAAATTGTCTTTCTGATAACGCTTGACTCCTTTTACTCCTCGTAATATGTTTTCATACTGCTGCTCCACACCTTGACGCCCTATAAGATCTCCAGAATTATAATACGCATCTTTCTTTATGGTAGATGGGTTTACTTCCTGTATGTATCCTAAAAAGTTAGCTCCAAAATCAATTTGATAATCTCGCAAGGATCTTTTCTGGATATAAAAACCTTCGTATTTTCTGAGTTGTTCTCCTAGAAAGGCATACTCCTCTTTAGAAAGTGTAGGGATAATTACCTGCGCTTGTCTGGGAGAAAACTTCCGAGCACGTTGTATTTCTTTTATTAGTTTTATTGGGGAGACTCCTATTAATTTAGATAGTGCTATAGTATCAAAAGGTGCAATCTCTCTAGGGATCGCCATTAAGTCATACGACGGTTGATTCGTAACGAGTAGCTTACCATTACGATCATATATATGTCCTCTTTGTGGATAGTCGTAAACTACTTTTATAGCATTATTTTTAGATAAAGCCGTTGCTGAGGTATCGTAAATTTGTAAGTAAAATAGTCTTCCAGCAAAAACTAATCCTGTGGTTAGAACAAGCGCTAAAAGTAAAATTTTTCTCATTTCTTAGGGTTACCAAATAGTATTGTAAAAAGCATGCAAAGCACTAAGGTAAAGATACTAGTAAACAACGTTTTTTGAAAAACATAAAGTATGCTAGAAATGTTAAAAACTTCAAGAGAAAAAAGTACTAAATGATGAATGGCCACCATAAAACCTATATAAACAAAGCGCTCATATAACGTGGTGCTGGAAATGCGTATGGCATTATACTCATAGCTCACCCCAAAAGCAATTCTAAGTGCTACTGGCCGTAAATAAGCTAGGGTTACACAGGCCGCTGCGTGTATGCCACCACTGTCACTAAAGATATCCATGAGCAGACCTGTGGCAAATGCTATTATGAGCAACAACGAGCGGTTAGCGGTAAAAGTGAATAATAATAAAAACAAGATATAGGGATAGGGATTTATATAGCCTAAAAAATTAATTGTATTAAAAACAATTATTTGCGCGAGCATCAACAGTACAAACTGAACAAGAGGTATAATAATATTCCTATTCATGAGTTGCTTGATTTTCTAATTGTTGTATCTCTGGGATGTCTCTATTTTTTATGATATATACATGGCCTAAATCTGTCATATCATTTACGAGCCTTACTGTAAGGGTATAAAAATTATTGCTGGCGTCTAAGGTTTTATTTTGAACGGTACCAATAACAATGCCTTGAGGGAAAATTACAGAACGCCCACTTGTTTCTATAGTATCACCTATGGATACTGGGGCTTGTTCTTGAATGTCAGAAACTTCAACAATATTAGGGTCTTTGCCATTCCATTTTAAGGTGCCAAAATGATTAGAATTTCTAAGCTTCGCACTGGTTTGGAAATTGGAATTGAGAATAGAAAGAATTGTACTATAACTGGATGAGGTGTTGTCTATAATTCCTACTATACCTTTGCTAGTAATAACACCCATATCTGGAGTGATATCATCCTCCTTTCCTTTTTTTATAGTGATAATATTATCTGTCTTGGAGTAGCTGTTTTTTATCACTTTTGCTGGCATAAAGGAGTATGCAGATTCAGGAGTAGCTGGGTAATCTTCTATGGCAAGCTGGTCTGAGCTGGCTTGAACAATTTCGCGTAAGCGGGCGTTTTCTTCAATTAAACTTTGGTTACGTGATTTGAGTTTAAAATAGTCTTGAATATTGCTTATGGTACCATAAATTCCACCCGTAAGAAAGTTTGCAGAATTCACAAATTTACTGCGATGATAGGAATGAGATTGCACAGTAAAAAGGAGTGAAAGAAAGAGCAAGAAAAGATATAGCAGGAAGTTTTTGTTCTTTAATAAAAAACTAATAATCTGCTGCATGAACTACTATTTTATGAGCACGCTCTTGTACTTTTCGATGTTTTTTAAGGTGATACCGGTACCTCTTACAACAGCTCTTAAAGGGTCTTCTGCGATATATACGGGAAGGTCTGTTTTTTGGGAAAGTCTCTTATCGAGACCTCTTAACATAGATCCTCCGCCGGCAAGATAAATTCCTGTATTGTAGATATCTGCAGCAAGTTCTGGAGGTGTTTGAGAGAGGGTTTCCATAACGGCATCTTCTATTCTTAAAATAGATTTGTCTAATGCTTTTGCAATCTCTCTGTATGAAATTTGCACTTGTTTGGGTTTTCCCGTGAGCAAATCACGTCCTTGCACACTCATTTCATCTGGTGGAACTTCTAAATCCTCAGTAGCGGCACCTATCTGTATCTTAATTTTTTCTGCACTGCGTTCTCCTACATACAAGTTATGTTGTGTACGCATATAATAAATGATAT
>CAZXMY010000020.1:0-15191 GCA_964641325.1 uncultured Flavobacteriaceae bacterium
TATAAAGATAGAGTACAAGCCGTTACAAAACGAGAACAAACCAAAACGGTAGATGAGGCTGTAAGCTCCAGATTAGAAACTGTAGAAAATAATAAAAAGAGCGGCCCGTTAAAACCATTAGTGGATCTAGTGCCTGCTAATGTTTTTAAATCCCTTACAGATAATGGATTGATGCTGCAAATTATCTTTTTTGCGTTGTTTTTTGGGATTAGCTTATTGTTTATTCCCAAGTCTAAATCAGATCCTGTAATCCAATTTGTAGATGGTACTATGGAAGTCTTTTTAAAGATGATAGATCTAGTAATGCAGGCAGCTCCGTTTTTTGTTTTTGCTCTGTTAGCTGGTGTAATTAGTAAGATGGCGGGAGATGATATAGGTAAGGTTATTGAAATTTTTAAAGGCCTATCGTGGTATTCAATTACTGTTTTTGTAGGTCTTGTGTTAATGATTTTTGTGGTCTACCCTCTTATTTTAAAACTCTTAGTAAAGATAATTCCATATAAAGGTTTTTTTAAAGCCATGGGACTTGCTCAAACAACTGCTTTTTCTACTTCTAGTAGTGCAGCTACCTTGCCGGTTACTATGGAATGTGTAGAAGAGAATCTTGGGGTTGACAAAAAGATAACAAGTTTTGTTTTGCCTATAGGAGCTACGGTTAATATGGATGGAACAGTGCTATATCAGGCCATCGTTGTCGTTTTTCTAGCTCAGTTTCATATGATTGACCTGACCTTGGGTCAACAGCTTACCATAGTACTTACGGCAACACTGGCCTCTATAGGATCTGCTGCGGTGCCTAGTGCAGGTTTAGTTATGCTAATAGTGGTTTTAGGATCTGTAGGGTTAAACCCTGCTTGGATTGCCATTATTTTTCCAGTAGATAGAATTTTAGATATGTGTCGTACGGTTGTTAACGTAACGGGTGATGCAACAGTTTCTTCTATCATAGCAAAAAGTGAAAGAATGTTACATTATGATGGGGATAAAAACCCAGATGATGCATTTGATCCAGAAAAATAACTATCTATCTAGATGTATAGATTTTTTTAGACAAATATACTAGTGGCCAACATCCTAATTGTTAAAAGATTAAATAAATTTCTTTTACGCTGGTAACTAGGTCGTTATTAATGATCCGTTAATCGAAAAGTTACTCTATCGTAATATTGCACAAATTTTTTTGTAGTATTTTTCTAACTCGGATAACCTCCCAATTATGAGAAAATTATTAATAAAATTTGTTGTTATTGCACTATTATGCCAAGGGCTTTTAGTACGAGCTCAAGTAGGTATAGGAACCACTACACCATCAGATGCAGCTATGTTAGAGGTGAGTGGTGGTGATGCCACAGCTGGTTTTAGGGGTTTAATGCCAGCAAGAGTACCTTCAGATATAGAGCGCGATTTGATAGCGCCTACAGCAACAGATAATGGTTTGCTTGTATTTGTAGAAAGTACGGGATGTCTTAATATTTGGACGGGAACTAATTGGGAAAACGTCTATTGTATAGGTGGTGGAAGTGGAGCAAGTACGCTGCTTGGTATTCAGGATTTTGAAAGCACTCCAGGTACACCTACGCTTAGTTTTACAGGTAATGGTACTGTATTTACTACGGCCGATACTAATGTTTTAAATCCTGCTGTAGCTACTTTTCCTAGTGGTAATCAAGCTTATGGTGTTAATAATGGGACTGCAACTGTAGATTTTGGACCTGTAGATGCCTCTGGGTCGAGTTCTGTAGATTTAATTTTTAATGTAGCATCTTTATCTGGAAATGCAAATAATGGCAGCGACCAACCTGATTCTGTTGAAGTATTTATAAGTACTGATGGCGGAACTAGTTATTCTTCTGAGCTTATTATTGCTGGTAATAATAATGCGCGTTGGGATTTTGACGGAACAGGAATTGCCGGCGTTGTATATAATGGAGTTAATTCTCCTGGAACTTTCCAATCTTCTCCGGGTGGAGCGGGAGCTGGAAATGATTTAACGGGGAATGAAGCCGTATCTACTATAAGCGTAACAGGAATCCCAAATTCACCCAATCTAATGGCGCGAATTGTTTTGGATAATAATAATGGTCAAGAATATTGGTTAATAGAAAATGTACAGTTAATTGGTCAATAGTGCATTTCTATAATTTTTAAGAAGTTGTAAATTATCCAACATCTTCTTAACTTACCTCTTCAATCAACATAAGCTATAGTGATTTATCTTTGTATAGACCAACCAAAATTAGATTAAGATGAACGTTTGTTTTATCATGTATCCTTGGGATACCATTAAACCAGAGGATGACACCACCTTAGCCTTAATTCATGAATGTTTTAAAAGAGGACATGGAGTAGCGATTACTACTCCTGCTAATCTTACTATACGCGATAGTGAGACTTTTGCCTTTTGTAATGCTCTTAATAAGATGGAGAAAGTACCTGGCAACCTTAAATCATTTCACAAAAAAGCAAGCCTACGAGAAGAAATGCTGCCACTAGCAGGATTTGACGTCATTATCCTTAGGAGTAATCCTCCTTTAGATATGATTATGCTTAACTTCTTGGACTCTGTTAAGGATGATGTCTTTATTATGAATGATGTAGATGGCATTAGAAGAGCAAATAACAAACTATATACGGCTGCTTTTGAGGATAATACAAGAGATTTTATTCCGCGTACACACGTTACTAAGAACAAAGATTATCTCATTAAAATGATACGCGAGTCAGATCAAGATAAAATGATTCTAAAACCCCTTAATGGTTTTGGAGGTTCTGGTGTTATCCTTATTGAAAAAAGGGCTATGTCCAGTATACGATCACTATTGGATTTTTATATTGATAATAAAGATGGAACTACAAATTATGTGATTCTACAAGATTATATTCCAGGCGCAGATCAAGGAGATGTACGTATCCTTATACTAAATGGTAAACCTATAGGTGCCATGAAAAGGGTGCCAGGAGATGATGATCATAGATCTAATGTTTCTGCTGGCGGAACCGTACAAAAACATACCCTTACCAAACAAGAAAAAGAGTTGTGTAGGAGAATAGGACCTAAACTCGTTAAAGACGGTCTTTATTTTGTAGGCATTGACGTGATTAATGGGATGTTAGTTGAAGTAAACGTGATGAGCCCTGGCGGTATTACCTATGTCAATAGAGTTTACAAGACTAAACTGCAAGAAAAGGTTATTAATTTTGTAGAAGATAAGGTTATGGAGCGCGTAAGTCGTATAGAGCGTCGTGCTAAACTACGCAAAACCGTAGCAGATGCTTAGGTTATCTATTGAGGAGATACAGTCTAAAATTAGGGCGCAAGAACCTTTTGAGGCCGTTGCACTCGATTATTCATTTACCATAAAAATTTCAGAATACACTTATTATTTATGTGCTGCCGTTCACGATGGACATCAGTTTAGGCGTGAGTTGTGGGAGAATTGCTTGCATACAGAATATGATCGCTGGTATGAAGAAGATCCTTGTACCCAACAAATGGTACAAACAATGCCCATGGTTATTGCGGGCTGCGATAGCCGTTTTGAATATGATTTAAATCGAGATCCGGGACAGGCTATTTATGAAGACGCATGGGGAAAAAAACTTTGGAAAGAGCCCTTACCTGAAGAATTCAAAGAAAGGAGTCTACAAAAGCACCAAGCTTTTTATGAGGTAGTTTTTACTTTATTAACCAAGATACAAGAGCTTTTTGGGGCAGCCGTAGTTTATGATATGCACTCGTATAATTGGCAACGCTGGGATAGACCCGTTCCCGTTGTTAATCTAGGAACGGCTAATATTGAGGAACATTATACTTCTTTCGCGAAAGCGTGGTGCAACTCTCTTGCTCAGCTGAAACTCCCTCACGGTATAGAAACGACCGCAGCTATAAATGACACTTTTCAGGGCAATGGATATTTCTTGAAAAACATCTCACAGAATTTTGACCACGTACTCGTGCTGGCTACAGAGTTTTCTAAAATATATTGTGACGAGTATGACTATGTCGTGTATCCAGAAGTGGTTGCTGCTATTGAAGAACAATTAAAGAAAAAGATTGTCTCACATGCAAATCATTTTTATGAAAATTACATTCTTAAAAAGGGACTTCTACCTGTCTAAAGCTAACTAAAAGTGTATTTTTGTGCCCAATGAATCTAAAGGTGACAGAAGAATATAAAGCATTGTTCGAAATTGATCAAAATCTAGATCGATTAGTACATAATATCGAGTTACTCAATTACTTGAATCCTCTAAATATTGAGCAAGAAAAAAAGCGCTTTTTTGCATCTAAGTACTCGTACAACCCAGAATTTAAGTATCGCAAAATAAAGTTTAACCCTTTTAAGTTACAGCGTTTATTCTTTAACCAGCGGTTAGAACGCATAGAGGATGAAGATATAAGAAAGCTGTATCGCAATATTATTTACGAATATTCTGGTTTAATTGAGTGTATTGAAACCATTGGGAAAGGCAAACAGTTTTATTACAATTCGCTTAAGGTCTTTGGGACACCTAAAGAACGTGATGTAGAAAATGCTCGATTTATTCTTCATTTTGAAGATGAAAAACCTGATGATTCCTTAGTAAAAAAGTACAATGCGATGCAGGCGCAAGCCTATTTTGAAGATTTTGGAAAACGCTATGATTTTGATTTTACTATAAGGCAAAGTACTAATATTTCGGCGGCAGCCATGGTACTTAATGCAACCAACTCATTACTACTAAAAAAGAACAACACATTTTCTGACAACCAACTGAAGGTTCTGGCAAATCACGAAATAGGAGTGCATCTGGTGACTACCCACAACGGTAAGTCGCAGCCACTCAAGATTTTCTCAAATGGCTTTGTAAATAATACAGAAACTCAAGAAGGGCTGGCTGTATTTAGTGAGTATATGAGCGGTAACTTGACGCTTAGCCGTATGAAGGAGCTTGCATATAGGGTTATTGCAGCAGATAGTCTTATTAAGGGATACAGTTTTGTAGATACTTTTGATTTATTATTTAATCAGTATAAAGTAAATCGAGAAAAGGCTTGGCAGATTAGCTTGAGAGTACATAGAGGTGGCGGATTCACAAAAGACTTTTTGTATCTCACAGGGCTAAAAAAAGTATATGATTTTTATCAAGATCAAAGAGATCTTTCCGATTTACTAACCGGTAAAGTAACTTTGGAGAACTTAGCTATGATAAAAAGACTCAAAAATATGGGATTAGCTATTGATAGCAAGCATATGACAGATTCTTATGCTTTAAATTTAAACACAAATACAAAATTAGATTTTATACTGAGTAATCTCAAGTAGCTCTTGAGGTTTTATAAATATCTTTTACTCTTAAAGGGCGAGCATTTATTACTTATAAATCTCTAATTACCCTACCAATAGCGTGTATCACCCCATTTGAAGCTTGAACGTTTGTAGTAAGGATTGGGTTTACGCCAGCGTCTGGGTCAATTATCGCGGCAGGATCTGCTTGAACGTTAATATTTGTCCCACCTAGAGTGGTAACAGCAGCACCATCTAATCCAGGAAGATCTTCTGCTCTCACGTTGACTCCTGGCACAACATGCAATTCTAAGGTAGCAGCAAGTGTAGCTACTGGAATCTCTGATAATTCTGTTAACTCCAAATCAGCAAGTAGGGCATCAAAGGCAGTATTTACGGGAGCAAATATTGTAAATGGCGCAGGAGCAGTTCCATTGGGTGTTTGTAATGCATCTACAAATGTAAAAGACGGATCGGCGGTAAGCGCAGCTACTAATGAGGAAAAGTTGGGATCGGCTAAGGCGAAAGTGGTAACATCGGGTAGTCCAATAACGGTATCAACAATATGAATCACACCATTAACTGCTACAACATCTGCTAGAGTTACATTAGCTATTCCGTTAAGAGCAATACCAGAATCTGTATTGATATATAGGCTTAAAGGAATGGATGCATCGTTATTAAAAGTTGCAGCTGTATTCACGTAACTGTTGGAAAGCGAAGTGGAGAGAGCTACCGTATCTGGCAACACGTGATTAGATAATAATTGAGCTAATACATCATTATCTACGGCGCTCAAATCGGTTCCATCTAAAAACGCATCAAAAGCAGCATTAGTAGGCGCAAATACAGTAAGGTCTTGCATGGTGTCTCCGAGAAGGTCTGTAAAGGTCATATTGCCTTCATCAGTAAGTGCAGCGACTAGTGCGCTCAAATCTGAGTTTGAAGTAGCAAAAGTTACTATGGTAGGTAAATCAATCACGGTATCAACCGCATGAATAGTACCATTATCTACATCAATATCTGCTGTAGTGACAGTGGATTGACCATTTATCACAACACCATTAGTGGTATCAATAAACATATCTAGTGTTGCACCTGTAGATGCTTCGGTAGCAAGATTTTTAAAGTATCCTGTTGTTAATTGATCAGAGGTAACAGAAATACTTAATATATGATTAAGAAGAACTTGAGTAAGTACATCATTATCCACATCTTCCAGAGCGGTACCTCCTAAAAATATATCAAAAGCCTCATTGTCTGGCGCAAATACAGTAAAGTTGCCGTTTCCAGCTAGTGCAGGCGTGAGCCCTGTTTGCTCTATAGCGGCGCGTAAAATACTATACTCGGCATTGTTAGATACAAAGTCTATAATGCTGTTAGGAATGCTATTGTCAATAATGTTGCCATTGTCATCATCGTCTACGCACGAAAACAGGCTAAATAGCGTTATAGCCAGAAACGTTATTTTTGTTAATTTCATGAACTTTTTCATAGAAGTAGTACAGTTAATTTGTTAAAATCAAAACTATTTAGTTTCAACAAAAATTATTTTAAAATTAAGTTAAAGATGACAAAGCATATTCTGGTATCGATATGGATGCTCTTTTGCTATGGTTTTACCATACAATCCCAAGAGGTTAACAAGATAGACAATCAAGGCTTACGTCATGGGCTTTGGCAGAAATTTTTTGAGGGTACAAAACAACTGCGTTATACGGGTACTTTTGAACATGGCAAGGAAATAGGCGCTTTTAAATTTTATGATAAAAGTGGAGGTCATCCCACTGCCATTAAAACATATACGAAGGGCGAAGAGCTTTTGGATGTTGTTTTTTATACAAAATCTGGCAATACCATTAGTCAGGGTAAAATGAAAGACCGTTCTAAAGAAGGAGAGTGGTTGTATTTTCACAAGGATGGTAGTACAGTAATGGCAAAAGAAATGTATCGCCTTAATAGGCTAGAAGGTACAAGGATCGTCTTTTTTGAAAATGGGACAAAGGCTCAAGAGACTAGCTATGTAAATGGCTTACGAGAAGGACAGGATATACATTATGGCCATAATGGCAATATTTTGAAAGAGTTTGTTTACATAAATGATAAACTTGAAGGCCCAGTAAAGCTGTATAATACCGATGGTAGTTTATTGCGTGAAGGGAGATATAAGGCCAATCGTAAACACGGTACTTGGAAATACTATAGCAATGGCAAATTGGAGAAAACAGTAAAATTTCCTCAAAATAAAATAGGCGTTCAAAATTAAATCCATAATACAGGTTTGATAATCTTTGTTAGTCATACTCTTTTGTGACGACTACTTAAAGAAAAAGATGTCACATACCCGTCGTAATCTTGTATACACGCTTTTATTGGTCGGCTTGTTTTTTTTAACACCACAAGCAACAGCACAAGACAATAACTTTGCCGAAACTCAATATTTTCTTGACCTCATACGCTCATCAGATAAAAAAGTGCATGACAGGGCATTTAGTTTCATTGATAAAAACTGGAAGGATGAGTTCGAAATAATGGCTATTGAGATTATGTATTTTGGCTACAATTCTGGTGTAGGGCAGCGTATGGCGGTTTTACTAAATGAAAAGACAAATCAAAATGGTGGTTTGGATTTTAATGCGTGGTATGCCTATCTCTGGAATAAAGAAGAAAAACTCATTCCAGGATATGACTATTTTAAATCGCAACTACACAAAGAAATAGACCCTAAATTTGAAAACTACTTTCAAGGGAGACAAGAAAACAGCCTTATTCGTTTGGACGAAATACGTTGGGGCGGCGTGCTTCAAGATGGCATTCCTCCATTGCGCAATCCAGAAATGATTTCTGTACAACAGGCATCTTATTTACAGGATGATAATATCGTCTTTGGTATTGAAGTTAATGGAGAAGCGCGAGCCTATCCTAAACGCATTTTAGCCTGGCATGAGATGTTTACAGATACTGTTCAAGGTATACCATTAGCAGGAGTGTATTGTACCTTGTGCGGGACAGTTATATTGTATAAAACGACCGTGAACGGTGTGAAGCATAGGATGGGTACAAGTGGGTTTTTATATCGCTCTAATAAGCTTATGTATGACCAAGCCACACAATCACTATGGAGTACTTTAGAAGGTAAACCAGTAGTAGGACCGCTAGTAGGCAAAGACATCCAAATGGATTACCTAAGTGTGGTAACTACAACTTGGGGTGAATGGCGCAAAAAACATCCCGAAACAAGTGTACTGTCATTAAATACAGGTCATAGAAGAGATTATGGAGAAGGAGTAGCTTACAAAAGTTATTTTGCCGATGACCAGCTTATGTTTAATGTGCAAAGAAACGACAACAGATTAAAAAATAAAGAATCTATTCTCGCTATAAAACTCCCAGAATTTCCAGAAGAAACTGTAGCCATTTCCACACGATTTTTAAAAAAAAATAAGGTATATCATCTCGAGGTTGGCTCAAAAAATCTTATTGTACTTACAGATAAATCGGGTGCAAATCGAGTTTTTGAAGCGCATGACACCCGTTTTAAAAAGCTTAAATCCTCTACTACTGTAGAGGATAGTGCTGGAATGACTTGGACCATAAAAGAAAACCAACTCCTCGCGGCAGATGGCACCGCATATGAACGTATACATACCTTCAACGCATTTTGGTTTGGATGGCAAGCCGCTTATCCTGATACGCGTCTTATAAAATAATGGGCATTAGAGTGTATTATTCCTTAATTTTGCGCTTTGGCGAAAGCATAAAAAATGAAAACAGTTGTCGTAGGGCTTAGTGGTGGAGTAGACAGTAGCGTTGCAGCCTACTTGCTTAAAGAGCAAGGCTACAATGTGATTGGACTATTTATGAAAAACTGGCACGATGATTCGGTGACGATATCAGATGAGTGTCCTTGGCTAGATGATAGTAATGACGCTATGCTGGTGGCTGAAAAACTAGGGATTCCTTTCCAAACCGTAGATTTAAGTGAAGAATACAAAGAACGTATCGTAAACTATATGTTTAAGGAATATGAGATGGGGCGAACACCCAATCCAGACGTGCTTTGTAATCGTGAAATTAAGTTTGATGTATTCTTAAAAATTGCACTTTCTCTGGGTGCGGATTATGTGGCAACAGGGCATTATTGTCAGAAAGCTTCTATAAACAAAGAAAATCAAGAGATACATCAACTTCTAGCAGGAGCAGATGCAAACAAGGATCAATCTTATTTTCTATGTCAATTATCTCAGGAACAGCTTGCAAAAACACTTTTCCCTATAGGTCATCTTCAAAAGCCAGAAGTTAGAGAAATTGCAGCAGCTCAAAATCTCATAACTGCGGGTAAAAAAGATTCGCAGGGACTATGTTTTATTGGTAAAGTACGATTACCCGATTTTTTACAACAACAATTAAAGCCTAAGGAAGGTGTTATTGTGGAGATACCTAAAGAATGTGTACCTGCCATGACTCGAATGAATGAGGCTAGTAACGCTTTCGCGAAAGCAGACTTACCCAAACTCGCAAGCAAAACGGTATATCAAGTATCAGATGGAAAGGTCGTGGCCAAACATCAAGGAGCTCATTATTTTACTATAGGTCAGCGCAAAGGTTTGGCCGTAGGAGGAACTGTAGAGCCCTTATTTGTAATAGAGACTGATGTACAGGAAAATGTGATATACACAGGTCAAGGCAAAAATCATCCCGGATTGTATAGAAAAGGCTTATTTGTAAAAGAAGAAGAAATCCATTGGATAAGAGAAGATCTCACCCTAGCTATAGATGAGCAAATGGAAGTAGATGCTCGTATTAGATATAGACAAACTCTAGAAAAAGCAACCCTGTATCGGGTGGAGAACGGATTGTATGTTATCTTTAATAACCCGCAATCTGCCATCGCAGAAGGACAATTTGTAGCCTGGTATCGTGATAATGAATGTTTGGGCTCCGGAGTAATTTCGTAACTTTAGAAAAAAAGAAATGAAAAAAGTAATCATACTCGTATTGGCTTTGGGCAGTTTTTCTGCGCTATGGAGTCAGCAGGATGCTTGGGTGTTTTTTACAGATAAAGAAAATGTAGAGGCTAGTCTCGCCAACCCTATAAGTATTCTAACACAAGAAGCATTAGATAGAAAGAGCTTGCATAATACCCCTATAGATGAGCGTGATGTACCTGTAAATGAGGAATATATTTCACAAATAAAGGCGCAAAACGGCATTCAAGTATTGGCTAAGTCTAAGTGGTTTAATTGTGTTCACGTAAGAGGCTCAGAAGAAGGCATTATGGCGTTAGAAGGTTTGCAGTTTGTAGATTCTATTGACTTTGCAGACACAAGTCTTACAAAAAATAGTACTAGTTCTGGTTTTAGTAAAGGCGATCCAAAAGAAACGCAACAACGCGCTTCGTATACGTATGGTGCCACAGAAAATCAAGTAACACAGTTAGGCGTTCAGTTTTTACACGAGCAAGACTATATAGGCGAAGGGATGATTGTGGCAGTTTTGGATTCTGGATTTCCTGGTGTAGATGTTAATGGTGGTTTTAGTGGTCTTCATAATGAAGGACGTCTACTAGATGGTTATGATTTTGTAGACAGAGAAGACGACGAATTTGCCTTTACGGGTAGTTCTCATGGCGCTCGAGTAGCCAGTGATATTGTTGGTTTTATAGAAGATCAGTTTGTAGGAACAGCGCCTCACGTATCGCTGTATTGTTTTAGAACAGAAGACGTATCTAACGAAAACCCTGTAGAAGAATCCTATTGGGTAGAAGCTGCAGAACGTGCAGATAGCTTAGGAGTAGATATTATTAATACCTCATTAGGATATAGAACCTTTGATAATCCAGCTTACGACTATACGTATGAGGATATGAATGGAGAAACCACCTTCATATCTCGCGGCGCTACTCACGCTTTTGAAAAAGGTATGTTAGTGGTAACTAGTGCAGGAAACTCTGGTGCAGGAATGATAAGTGCTCCGGCAGATTCTCCAGGTGCATTAACCGTAGGCGCAGTAGACTCAGATGGAAATTATGCCAGTTTTAGTAGTATTGGTCCGTCTAGCGATGGCCGTGTGAAGCCTGATGTGATGGCAAAAGGTGCGAGCAGTGCTGTAATTGATCAAAATAATAATATAACCACCAGTAGTGGTACTAGTTTTAGTTCTCCTATTATGGCTGGTGCAATAGCCAGTTTGTGGCAGGCGGCACCTGAGAAAACAAATCTAGAAATTATGCAGATTGTGCGCGAGGCAGGACATTTATATCCTGATAATACGCCGCAAATGGGATATGGAATTCCTGACTTTTCTGAGGCACTAGCTCAGCTTAGTGTGGAGGATAACAACGCTATCGAGAATGCGTATATTCTTTCGCCTAATCCAGCAAGCGATCAATTTCAAATACAATCTATTGGAGATTCAGGAACGATGCAAGTCACTATTTTTGACCTTCTAGGAAAACAAATAGACCTCTTGGAGAGTAATCAAGAAGTACTTACGGTAGATACGAGTAGATATACTAGTGGCATCTACCTAGTACGAATTCTCGAAAATAGTCGCGTCGCAACACAAAAATTAATCATCAGATAGTGAACGCTATTACCAGCCTTTTTGAAGTCAAATATCCTATTGTTCAAGGAGGAATGATTTGGAATAGTGGATGGAGACTTGCTAGTGCTGTCAGCAATGCTGGAGGTTTGGGACTTATTGGAGCCGCCTCTATGTATCCAGAAGTGTTGGTAGAACATGTGCAAAAATGTAAGAAAGCAACAGATAGGCCTTTTGGTGTAAATATCCCAATGTTATATCCTAACATTGAGGAGCATATGAAAACGGTTGTTGATAATAAGGTGCCTGTCGTTTTTACTAGTGCCGGTAATCCTAAACTTTGGACAAAAACATTAAAAAGTCATGGTATTAAGGTCGTGCATGTAGTAAGCAGTGTCAAGTTTGCCATCAAAGCGCAAGAAGCTGGAGTAGATGCTATTGTGGCCGAAGGTTTTGAAGCTGGTGGCCATAATGGGAGAGAAGAGACGACCACCTTTACTTTGATACCTATGGTCAAAGAAAAACTCTCCATACCGCTTATTGCAGCTGGTGGCATCGCTACAGGCAAAGGAATGCTTGCTGCGATGACTCTTGGAGCAGATGGTGTACAATTAGGAAGCAGATTTGCAGCGTCTGAAGAGAGTAGTGCACACCAATTGTTTAAAGAAGCCATTGTAGATGCGCAAGAAGGAGATACAGTACTTACTTTAAAAGAACTCGCGCCAGTTCGACTTATTAAAAATGCCTTTTATGAAAAAGTAGCTGCGCTATACCAAACTGCACCCAGCGTAGAAGAACTCAAATCCCTTTTGGGACGTGCAAGAGCAAAGCGTGGTATGTTTGAAGGTGATATGGTAGAAGGCGAGCTGGAAATAGGTCAAATATCAGGTTTGATAAATGAGATTCTACCTGCTCAGGTGATAGTAGAAAATATTATCAAAGAATACAATCAGGCGAAACAGGAGCTTACGGTTTTACCTAATTTGTAATGATACAATCTATCTTTAATACGGTACATCCTATTCTTCCTGTTAGGGGTGTTAAAGCATCATTAGGTTTTTATATTGACAAGCTAGGATTTACTTTGGCTTTTATAGATTCTCAAGAAAATCCTATGTATGCTGGTATTCGAAGAGATGAGGTTGAAATTCATTTACAATGGCATCAAGAAGAAAACTGGCAAGGGATGAATGCTTCTTCCTTGCGATTTGTGATAGAAGATATCCAAGCTTTGTATGATGAGTATGCTTTGCAAGATGTTTTTCACGAACAAACACAATTGCGAAAAACGGCTTGGCATACCGAAGAGTTTGCGTTTTATGACCCAGATATGAACGGACTTACGTTTTATAGAAACCTATAAATCGGTGGTTTTATGGTCAAGAGCGTATTCGTAGAATTCACGACCTAATTGCGCCATAAACGGAATCCCTATTTCATCATACTCATAGTGGTCATCATTAAAAATTCCATTTTTATTTACGAGTAGCGTGGCTGAAAGTAAAAATTCAACATCTTCTTTCTCGTCTACGATATAGGCGGTTTCTGTAAGCGTTCCGTAGGCATAACCTACTTTATTGTATATCTTAATATGTGAAGGTATAGTGTCTTTTGTATCTCCGTACATAAAGAATTTCCCATAACTGTCATAATAGGTTACCGTATCATAACTAGCATCTCGAGGTAAGGTAGCCATCATTTTTTTTACCCTAATTTTTTCTGAAGGATTGAGTTGAATTCTCTTTTTTTTATTAATGGTGTTTGGAAAGAAAAATTGCTTCATAAGCTGATGTTGGTCTTCCAGAGGGAATGCATTTTTTAGGGTGAAATCCATAGGAGCATTCACGAGTGTGTCATCTTTGATAAATCCTTTTCCTTTAAGCGTTTTGTTAATAGAAAGCGGTTTTACATCAGTATCTGCTGCTATTTCTGGAATAAATATATCACCTTCATACGAAGGATAGAGTTGTATTTTTTTACGGGTATTTTCGTGAGCATTAGGTGCGGATAATCGATGTGAAATACGCGTATGGTCTAGTCCTAGTTCTGCCAATCTATTATTCACATAATCTCTGCCTAAAAGCTCATACAAACGATTGTAGGCGTCATTATCACTTATGGCAAAAATTTGCGAAATATCCCTAGCAATAGTCCGCGACATAGAGTCATTTTTTATGGAATACGGCGTATCTATCGTGAGTTCAGGATGCAAAGCAACATACTCTGCAGCAAGTAGTGCTACAGGGAATTTTACCGTACTGGCTGGATAAAAATAGTTCTTGTGATTTTCTTGAAAAGTATGTTCTGTAAATTGATACCCTGCTTCTGTGCTGTCTATCTGGGTATAGATTATCTGTAATTCATAATTTTCTAGGCTATCCATTACTTTAGTAATAGAAGGATGACCACTATCCAAGATGCCTTCTATAGGATTAGCACATCCTACAATTATAAATAATAAGAAGGAACTAAGTCTTTTAAACATTAGTGAAAGTTACAAAAATGTCAACATACGTAACACCTTATGTCGTCACTATTTCCTCGAGCGGTAACTGATTGTGCAACAAATCTGTAAAGCTTTCTCTTTTGCGGATTAACTGGGCTTTGCCATTAATAATGAGGACTTCTGCTGGACGATATCTACTATTATAATTACTCGCCATTGTAAAGCAATAAGCACCTGCATTGTCAAAAGCAAGTACATCGCCTTCGGTAATTTCAGAAATTCGCCTATTAGTAGCAAAAGTATCGGTCTCACAGATATAGCCTACCACACTGTAAAAACGCTGCTTTCCTTCAGGATTAGAAATGTTGTGAATCTCGTGTCTACTTCCATAGAGCATCGGTCGTATAAGATGGTTAAAACCACTGTCCACTTGTGCAAATACGGTTGAGGTAGTTTGTTTAACAGCATTTACTTGCACCAAAAATTTCCCAGCTTCGCTTACTATAAACTTCCCAGGTTCAAAAGCTAGTGTGAGGGGTTTGTTGTAAGCTTTCGCGAAAGCGTTAAATCGCTTCCCTAATTTTTGCCCTAACTCCTCAATATCGGTCTCAATATCTCCTTCTTTGTATGGTACTTTAAAACCGCTACCGAAATCAATAAAATCCAAATTGTCAAAATGCTTAGCATTTTCAAACAAAATCTCAGAAGCATAAAGGAAAACATCTATATCCAAGATGTCACTACCCGTATGCATATGAATACCATTAATGTTCATTCCTGTATTCTCAACAATACGGAGTAGGTGAGGCATCTGGTGGATGCTTATTCCAAACTTACTGTCTATATGCCCTACAGAAATATTGGTATTTCCACCTGCCATTACATGAGGATTAATACGTATGCAGACTGGGGTTTCTGGATGCTTGGTTCCAAAC
>CAZXMY010000021.1:0-14989 GCA_964641325.1 uncultured Flavobacteriaceae bacterium
TTATAAGGCCAATAACTAACATTATAATAATGTTAATAAAGAATAGCCAAGCCATTGTTTCTAGAAAATGAAAAGGAAAGGTGTTTATTTTTATTTGAGCTAGTTCTAGTTTATCAGTGACTCCATTTGCCTTGGCATTTGCCAAAGCACTCTCCCAATTATCAGAGCGAACAATAACAGTAAATACATACATCACGACTCCACTTATTAAAACAATCTTTGCACCCAAGGCAGGCACTTTTTTTGTAAGTATGCCTACCAATACCACAGCAAGTATTGGGACACTTAAACTTCCTAAAGCCTCTTGAATATATGCAAATAAACCAGCATCGGCTTTGGCAATAAAAGGAGCAATTATCATAGAAATTATGGCAAGTCCTAATCCAAAATATTTTCCAGATTTTACTGCTTTTTCCTCTGAGGCTTCTTGATTAAAGAATTTCTTGTACAAATCAAAACCAAATAAAGTAGCACTACTATTTAATAAGCTGTTAAAGGAACTCAATACCGCACCAAAAAGAACGGCTGCAAAAAAACCAACAAGCGCTGGGGGTAATACTTCTTTAACTAATTGTGGGTAGGCTTTATCTGCAGAGTCTAAATTTCCATCAAATACATTCCAAGCGATTATACCAGGTAAAACAACAATAACAGGTATAATAAATTTCACAAAAGCTGCGATCATCATTCCTTTTTGGCCTTCCTTAAGGCTTGTTGCTCCAAATACACGCTGTAATATGGATTGATTCGTTCCCCAGTAATACACTTGCGCAATCATCATTCCCGTTAAAATCATTCCAGTAGCAGGAATAGAAGTGCTGGCATCGCCAGTTAATTCAAATTTATCTTGATTTTCCGTCCATAGCTCGTTGAGCCCAGCTCCTACGCTGCCATCTCCTATTAATTTTAATCCAAAGTAAGGTATGAGCAGTCCACCTATAAGCAATCCTATGGCATTAATTAAGTCAGATACTGCTACAGCTTTCAAACCGCCAAAAATAGCATAGATAATTCCTATAATCCCAATAGTCCATACACACAGAATAATTACATTGCTTTCAGTCATTCCTAATAATTCAGGAAGGTCAAACATAGTGCTAAAAGCAAGTGATCCAGAGTATAATATGGTCGGTAACAGCACGACCCCAAAAGCGATTAAAAACAATATCGCAAGAATAGAACGCGTCCAACTATCAAAGCGCTCTTCTACAAATTCCGGAATTGTCGTAATCCCCTTATGCATGTATTTAGGTAATAAATACAGCGCCGTAATGACAATGGCTATAGCCGCTAATGTTTCCCATGCCATGACAAGAATCCCCTCTGCAAATGCTTGACCGTTGAGACCCACTATTTGCTCTGCAGAGAGATTTGTGAGAAGTAAGGAGCCTGCAATAGTTAAGGCGCCTAAAGACCTGCCTCCAAGGTAAAAACCATCTGCACTCTTCTCATCTGTATCGCGTGTTTTCCACCAAGAATAGCCAGCTACAACTAATGTAAATGCAAGAAAAGAAATGAGTCCCATGATGTTTAATTTTAAGGTTGGTCTATTGTCTAAAAATATGGAATTTTAAAAGAAGATTACTATCCTATTACTATCAAATCAATACAAATTGAGAATGGTGCATGGAATTAGAGTGGTGGTTCACCTATCGATTTCGCGCAAGCAAAGCTATACTTACCTCTTTTTGTATTGCAAAAAATGTCACTAGAACTAGCGTTGTTAACTAAATTCTTCCTGGTAATACGTACTAGCATCCTCCAGTAAAAGATCCAACTGCCTATTTTCTTGAAGAAGTCTTTCTTCATTCCAACCTAGATATTTTACCATATCCTCTTGAACAATACCTCGATATTGATGGACGGATTGAATGTGAAAATATAACCGTCCAGTTCTTCGCACAAAAAAGTCTGCCATACTGTTAGTCATCTCATGATGAATACTATACCATATTTCTGCACGTAAAAGGCGTTCATACACATTCTCGTTTAAGAAAAAATCCATTTTATTCATTATGGTATCCGCTTGCTTGCCATAAGTACTTGCGAGATAATTAGCTTGGTAAGGATCATCTATGCCTAGAGCAGTTAATTGTTTACTAATGTTGTCTTGATAGGTGAGTACCTCTTTTGTGTTTTTAAGTGGGTCTGTTGTAAGAGCGATTTTTTTAGTAAAGGACTTTACTAGATGTTGCTTTTTCTTTTCGGGTAAGCCTTGCAAAACACGATCTATGGCACGCTGCGCCATTTTTCTATATCCAGTAAGTTTGCCTCCAGCAATAGAGATAAGGCCAGTCTTAGATTCAAAAATTTCATCTTTTCTAGAAAGTTCAGAAGGATCTTTACCCTCTTCATGTATGAGAGGTCTCAATCCAGCCCAATTAGACTCAATATCTTCTTGAGTTAATTTAAGGCTTGGAAACATAGTATTGGTAGCTTCTAGAAGATATTGAGCATCTTGTTGAGTAGCAACCACGCGATTTAGATTGCCATTATAGTTAGTGTCTGTGGTACCTACATAGGTGGATCGACCTCGAGGTATGGCAAAAATCATTCTTCCATCTGCGACATCAAAGTAGATAGATTGTGTGA
Organism: uncultured Flavobacteriaceae bacterium; assembly: GCA_964641325.1. Taxonomy (GTDB): domain Bacteria; phylum Bacteroidota; class Bacteroidia; order Flavobacteriales; family Flavobacteriaceae; genus Dokdonia. The sequence continues at coordinate 2,593 of CAZXMY010000021.1, forward strand.
GCGGAAAACGCTTACGCGAAAAAACAAGGTGTACACCCTTTGTAAGATGCAAATGTTTGTTGTTTTTGGATTGATCTTTTTCTCTTAATAAATCTACCCAAGGTCCTGCCGCCGAAATATGGTGATGCGCTTTTAAATTAAACGTTTTCTGCGTGTTGTGGTCAAAACAAATAAGGTGTTTTATCTTCCCTTTTGCATCATATTTGAAGCTGGTCATTTCACAATAATTAATTACTGTTGCTCCGAAACTCACTGCCTTTTTTAATAATTCTATAGTAAGTCGTGCATCATCTGTTCTATACTCTGCATAATAACCACCACCTACAAGGTTTTCTTTATTAAGCAAAGGTTCTCTTGATGCTGTTTCTTCCTTGCTCAGCATTTGTCGTTTGTCATCGCCTTCTACATTGGCTAAAAAGTCATATACTTTGAGTCCTATGGCGGTCATCATTTTTCCGTAGGTTCCTCCTTCTACAAGCGGTAATAGCATTTTTTCTGGAACCACCAGATGAGGTGCAAGGTTATGAACTATTGCTCGCTCGCTACCGGCTTCTTTTACTAAGCCTATTTCCATTTGCTTTAAATACCGTAAACCGCCGTGAATGAGCTTAGTGGATTTATTGCTGGTGCCCGAAGCAAAATCATTTTTTTCTATCAGACAAACTTTCATACCTCTTGATGATGCATCAAGAGCAATTCCCGCACCAGTCACACCACCTCCTATAACAATTAAGTCATATTTTTCTCGTTGTGCTCTAGCTAACTGCAACGGCCTGTCCAATATAGAAAACCGAATAGGTCCTGTTTCTTGGGTCGTCACTAACTGCGCTGTTGTACTTTTTGTTCTAGCTACAGCGTTTTTCCAACCGGTATATTTTTTATTACTTTCATGCTCTGTAATCTTAGGTGTAAAAAGGATATCTGACTTTCTAATTGTAGATATATCTTTTTTGTTCCAGAGTCCTGATTGAATTCCTGCTAGAAAAGCCGCTCCAAGAGCAGTTACCTCTAGCATTTGTGGTCTATCTACAGTCACATTAAGAATGTCAGATTGAAATTGCATTAAATAACTATTTGCCGTAGCACCGCCATCGACTTTTAGTACTTTCATTTGTTTGCCACTATCTTCTATCATTGCATCAAGAACATCCCTTGTTTGATAGGCAAGAGCATCTACCGTAGCTTTTATTATTTCATTTTTATTTGAATCTAGCGTAAGACCATATATCGCTCCTTTTGCATCCATATCCCAATGAGGAGCACCCAAGCCTGCAAACGCGGGTACTACATAAAGATCATCAGATGGGGGCGTGTTTTTGCAAATTTCTTCGGTTTCATTGGCATGAGTAATCACTTGAAGTTTATCACGTAACCATTGAACAGAAGCTCCTCCTACAAAAACGCTTCCTTCTAGGGCATATTTTATTGTACTATCTGGTATACTCGCGCAAAGTGTCGTGAGCAATCCATTTTTAGACATAAATGGTTTTTTACCTGTATTCATTAGTAAGAAGCAGCCTGTGCCATAGGTGTTTTTTGCCATTCCACTCTTATAGCCACCGTGGCCTAATAATGCCGCTTGCTGATCTCCTGCAACACCACTTATAGGAATCTTGTGACCATCAATTTCAAGAGAGCCAAAATCTGAAGCAGATCTTTGTACTTGAGGAAGCATAGATTTGGGAATTTCCAAGGCATCGAGCATGGTTTTATCCCACTTCAAGTCTATAATATTATATAATAAAGTTCGGCTGGCGTTAGAATGATCTGTAGCGTGTACGGCTCCTTTTGTAAATTTCCAAATAAGCCAAGTATCTATGGTACCAAAAAGGAGGTTGCCTTGTTGCGCTTTCGCGAAAGCGCCCTCTACATTATCCAATATCCACTTTACTTTTGTACCAGAAAAATAAGAATCTATAATAAGGCCTGTGTTTTGAGCAACATATTCTTCGAGTCCTTGAGATTTGAGATTTTCACAAATTCCTTTGGTACGTTTGTCCAACCAAACAATAGCATTATAAATAGGTTCTCCCGTATTTTTATCCCATACAACCGTAGTCTCACGCTGGTTTGTTATACCTATTGCTGCAATTTCTTCTATTTGTATAGAGGAAGTCGCAATCACCTCTTGAAAGGTGGCTTGCTGGGCTGCAAAGATTTCCTTGGGATCGTGTTCTACCCAACCTTGCTCGGGATAATGCTGCGTTAATTCTTTTTGCGCAATGTTAATAATAGTACCCTTTCTATCAAAGATAATAGAGCGCGTGCTAGTTGTACCTTGATCAAAAGCAATGATGTGCTGTTTTTTCATAAAAGTAAAATAATGGAAGTAAAACTAAAAACCTATGTTGAAGATATAAGATTTAATTTAAAAAAGAAATCTTATGATAGCCATTCTATTATTCGTTCCATCTTCATACCACGTGATCCTTTAATAAGGATAGTGCTATTTTCTGGAATTGAGATTTTAGGCCTATTTACAAAGTGGTCATAGCTTTTGTAAACTTGCTGGGAAGAATCTAGAGGTTTAGAAAGTCCAAAACTGGGTCCTATTGCAAATACTTTTGTAATTCCAAGTTTCTGTGCCAGTATCAAAATTTCTTGGTGTTCCTGCTGTGCCGTTTCTCCCACTTCAAACATATCTCCTATAAAGGCAATGCTATGTTTGGTTTTTTGCAGTTTTAGGTTGCGTAGAGCTGCTTCCATACTGGTAGGATTGGCATTATAAGCATCCAGAATAATGGTTTGGGATCCTTTATGAATAAGTTGAGAACGATTATTCTCTGGCAAATAGCTTTCTAGTCCTTTTTTTATGGACGGTATAGGAAGCTTAAAATAAGCTCCTATTGCTACTGCAATCGCCGTATTGGAAAAGTTATAAGCTCCTATGAGTTGCGTGGATATATGTGTATTTTTATATCTTATTTGTACAGTAGGTGAGGCGCTCTCAAGGGTTATTGGATAGTCACTATTTTCTGAACCTAATGTCTTTCTTGACTCAATTTCTTGAGATTGCACCATTTGTATAGTGTCTAAATCATTTATAAAGGCGATGCCATTATTTTCTTTGAGATAGGTGTAGAGCTCGCTCTTTCCTTTAATCACACCTTCTATACCACCAAAACCTTCTAAATGCGCTTTGCCAAAATTTGTAATTAATCCATAGTTAGGTTGCGCTATTCTGCAAAGTTCTTCAATCTCTTTTTGATGATTTGCGCCCATTTCTACAATACCTATTTCTGTATTACGGGTCATCGATAGTAAGGTAAGCGGTACACCTATATGGTTGTTTAAATTACCGTAGGTTGCAGTAGTCTTATATTTTTGAGATAGTACAACGTTTATTAATTCTTTTGTCGTGGTTTTGCCATTACTTCCGGTAAGTGCGATAATTGGGATATTAAGATAGGTTCTATGATAGCTAGCAAGCTGCTGCAATGTCGTCAGGGTATTCTCAACCAGAATGGTATGAGGGCCTGCATAATCCTTGTCATCAATAATAGCTTTATAAGCCCCTTGTTCTATGGATTTTTGAGCAAACGTATTGCCATTAAAATTATCACCACTTAAGGCCACATAAAGTTGATTTGAGCTTAAGGTTCTGGTATCTGTAGATATGCCGGAACTTTCTAAGAATATCGTATGGATTTCTTGAATCGTCATATTTTGATATTAAAAAAGCCCTACTGAGAGGGCTTTTTTAATATATACTAATTTTGTTTATCTAGCTGTTTTTGTAGATCTAGATTTAGAACCAACTCTTGACATAGCGCATCTAAAGCCAATGTCATCTGTAGCCATACCTTGAGGTAAGAACCTTCTTTGTGCAGGATCTAACCAGTACGCTCGGTCTCTCCAAGAACCCCCTTTGTATACTCTCACTTCATCATTAACAAGAGATGTACGCTGACTAGATTGATCAAACTGACGATCAAATTTCCCTGTTGCGCTATCTACTACAATTGCGTGTTTTGGAGCGTTATACATACTTCTTCCAACGGTTGGGTCTTCTGCTTCGTCTTCGTCAAAAGACTCTTCAAAATATCGTGTCGATCTTCTGTCTCCATCTCTGAAGTTACGGTTATCACTTTTAGAGAATTGCGTCCTTAGATAAGTTTCTTCATCATTTACAGGAACTTGTAAGATTTCTCCAGGTAAGTTTCTTGGGACAATACTTCCATTAGCAAGGGTGTCATAAATGATAGAATCTACCGTTACGATTTTTACCGTACCGTCTTCTCCTATAGCATTTTTAGTATAGACATTTCCTCTGTAGTAGTTAAAGTCATTAAACTCATCATCTACAATAGGACGATATACATCTGCAACCCACTCCGCTACATTTCCAGCCATATCATATAAACCAAAATCATTAGGCTCATACGATTTTACTTCTGCTGTAATATCTGCATTGTCATCAGACCATCCTGCAATTCCTCCATAATCTCCATCCGCTTGCTTAAAGTTAGCCAGATGATCTCCTCTTGTTCTTCTGCTATCTGATCTAGTGTAAGATCCATCCCATGGATATTTTTTACGACCTCTGTATACATTATAGCTTCTCAGTTCAGAAAGACCTAGTGCAGCATATTCCCACTCGGCTTCGGTTGGGAGTCTGTATTTTGGTAGTAAAATACCATCTTTTTGTTGTACAAAGATATTAGTACTATCATTTCGTTTCAAGCGAGATTCACTAGCTCTACCACCACGGGATAAACTATCGCTTCCACCATACGCATAAATAGGTGCATTGAGATAAGTTTCAGTGTCAAAAGTGGACTCTGCGGTCACCTCATTTCTTGCACCTCTTGCAGAGAACCCTTGCTGCTCCAAGATGAGCTCATTTACACGATTGGATCTCCAATCTGCAAACTCAACAGCTTGTAACCAATTTACCCCTACAACAGGATAATTTGCATAAGCTGGATGACGAAGGTAGTTCTCGGTCATAGTTTCGTTAAAACCTAAACGGTTTCTCCATACTAAAGTATCTGGGAGTGCTCCTCTATAAATGTTTTTGTAATTATCGTCTTCTGGTGGAAAGACTTTCTTTAACCAGTCAAGGTACTCAAGGTACATTACGTTGGTTACTTCTGTCTCATCAATATAAAAAGACTGCACGTGTTGCTGATTTGGAGAGTTATTCCAATCATGCATCACGTCATCCTGAACTTTACCCATGGTGAAGGTTCCTCCTTCAACAAAGACAAGTCCTGGACCGGTTTCTTGTTCTACGTAATCTGTGTTGGCCTTAAATCCTCCATCTTTTCCAGTGATGGACCAACCGGTTCCTCTGGAAGTTGATTTGTAGTCTGCGGATTTACTGCAACTTGCTAATGCTAGTAGGAAAGCAGAAATAGCAAGCATTTTGCATGCAAAATTTAGTTTCATGGTCTTCGCTTAATTAGATTTGGGATTGCAATATAATAATTAAGAATTAAATGTTCCTAACTTTTCTGCATTATAAAGCAACTCCTAATAAATTAGTGGTTAAGGTTACGGCTTTAATAACGAGTAGTTTTTGGTATTATTATAGCCTTTTAAAAAAAAGTATAATTTTTAAATTAGGTATTCATACTATCGCGGTACCTTTAGCGTTTCTTAGGGTGATGAAATTATATTTACGCATATTATTTTTGTTTCTTTCTGCGAGTTTATGGTCGCAACAAAAGTCTATTACATTAGATTGGAACGATCTGTTAAATAGTAAGGAGCAGCAACTTACTTTTGATACTAAATATCTCTCTAAGGACAATAACGGCACTTTACAGTTTCTCGATCAGTGGGAAGTTGCTGGAGAATTTAATAGGCAGGATGTACAAATCGCAGCTGTATCTTACGAAAGGATTCCCCAAGAATTACTTTCTAAAATCAATTCCAGTCAAATCCCTACAAATCTGGAATATACTTTAACGTCTAGTAAGGCTAGGGATGTGTTATATGCTGTTTTGGAGTTAAATCCTTTTATAAAAGATAATGGACAGTATAAGAGGGTGAAAGAAATTAGTTTTACATACGCTTTCGCGAAAGCGTCCTCCCAACAACGCTCACTTACCATTACCAATTCTTTGTTAGCCACGGGTGATTACTATAGGTTTTTTGTAGAACAGACAGGCGTACATCGTATGACTAGAAATTTTATGGAAGATTTGGGTGTCTCTTTAAATGGAGTTGATCCGAATACCATAAAAGTTTATGGACTAGGAGGCTCACCGTTACCACTGCGCAATAGTGATAATACGGTCTTTGATTTAAGGGAAATACCCATAAAAGTAGTAGGTGGAGAAGATGGCTCGTTTAATGGCAATGATCATATTCTATTTTACGGAGAGAGTTCTAATATGCTTCATGAAGAGCTAAATACTCATGTTAATCCTTATGAAGATCGTTCGTATTACTATATCACAACAGGAGGTAGTAATGGATTGCGTATTTCTCCTATGATAGATCCGGGAGGAACGCCAACTACAACATTTACCACTTTTGATGATTATCAATTTCACGAGCGGGATTTAACTTCACTAGTACTTGTGGGACGTAGATGGTTTGGAGAAGATTTTTCTTTTGAGAATGAACAGAGTTTTGAATTTACATTTCCTAATGCTGTAGCGGGACAAAATATGAACTTAGATGTGGTCGCAGCAGCGATATCTGAATCTGGAACCTCTTTTGATGTTGCGGTAAATGGGGCGCAAGTAGGAAGTATAGGTATTTCTGCCATAACAGATATTACCTTAGCGCAAGGTAATAGTCTGGGTGCCGAAATGCCTGTTACAGGCGAAGATGTTACCGTTACCCTAACCTATAATAACAGTGGCAATCCATCAAGCCAAGGTTTTCTTGATTTTATTGCACTGGAAGTTCCTAGAGCGTTGCAAGGTACTGGAGAACAAATTGTTTTTAGAAATAATGAAAGTGCTGTTTTATCGGGTATTGGTGCGTATACTTTTTCTAATGCACAAGGCTATTCAGAAATCTGGGATATTACAGATCAGACTGCGGTAACCTCTTTAGTAAATGAAGGAAATCAAGGCACAATTAATTTTACTGCAAACTTAGGAACACTAAGGACTTATGTCGCGCTCAATCCTAGCGATTATTTTACGCCACAACGAGAAGGCGGTAATGCACGTGTTGCTAATCAGAATATAAAAGGGACCATATTTAATAATGATAGTGGGCAGTTTGAGGATATAGATTACCTCATGATAGCAGAACAAACGCTATTATCACAAGCCCAGCGATTAGCACAGCATAATAGAAACTTTAGAGGACTTAATGTTAAGGTGGTTACCTTAAATGAGATATATGAAGAATTTGGAGGAGGCAGAAAAGATATAGGTGCCATTAGAAACTTAGTACGTTATGTGTATGATAATGCATCAAGTGATGCAGAAAGGCTTAAGTACGTATGTTTGTTTGGAGATGCTTCTGTAGATTATAAGAATAGACTTCCTGGCAATAATGATATCATCCCTACATTCCAGACCGAACAAAGTTTTAGTCTAGCATTTTCTTTTATGTCAGATGATTTTTACGGCTCTTTAGATCCGGATGAAGGTACAATGGCAAGTACAGATAAGTTAGATCTAGCTGTAGGACGCATTCTGGCAGATACACCACAACTTGCACAAACCGTTACCGATAAAATTATTAATTATGATGCTAGGGACTCCTTTGGAAGATGGCGTAATAATTTTGTTATTCTTTCTGATGATGCAGATGATCCAGGTTCTGCCGGTTTTGGACTACAAGTAAATTTAGATGCTTTAGGGGATGAGGTGGAAACTCAAAGACCGTCTACTAATGTAGTAAAAATCCATAGTGATTCTTTTTTACAACAATCCTCTGCTGGTGGAGATCGCTATCCTGAGGTAAATGAAGCCTTATCTAATGCAATAGAAATTGGGGCTCTGGTAGTTACGTATTTAGGACATGGTGGCGAAGAATTACTTTCTTCAGAGGCGATTGTAACCCAAAATACGATTGATGATCTTGCTAATGATGAACGATTGCCTATTCTAGTAACCGTTACTTGTGAGTTTACAAAATTTGATAATCCATTGCGCCCTACTGGCGGTGAAGGTTTTATCTGGAGTCAAGAGGGTGGAATTGTAGGTGGAGTAGCGACAACAAGAGAAATTTTTGTGGGCTTAGGTGTTGATTTTAATGATGTGCTTGCCGAACAACTATTTTCTTTTGGAACCAATGAAATATCTAGTGTTGCAGAGAATGTTAGGGTGTCTAAAAACCTTATTAACAACAACTTGCGAAGGGTAATCTTTTTCTTGGGTGATCCTGCTATGGAACTCGCTTTTCCCAGGCCGGATATTAGACTTACCGCTATTAATGATGTTGCTGTAGGAGGAAATTTACCTACTTTGAGAGCATTAGATCGAGTTAAGGTAAATGGTATTGTTACCGATGCGTCGGGTCAAGTGGTTCCTAATTATACAGGTACGCTTGCGGTCACATTATATGATAAAGACATTCAGAGACAAACGCTAGGGAATGATGGAACTACCAATAGTGATGGCGAATTACTCCTGTTAGACTTTAAAACCTTAGGCGCTATTTTGTATAGAGGTCAAGCTTCTGTTATCAATGGCCAGTTTGAGTTTGAGTTTGTGATGCCTAGAGATACTGCTATACCTTTAGGTAATGGTAGGTTAAATTTTTATTCGGAACGCTTAGGAATTTTAGAAGATCAGTCAGGAGTGAATACAGATATTATTATTGGAGGACTTAATGAAGATGCACCACCGGATAATCTAGGGCCAAGGATTCAGTTGTTTATGAATGATGAAAGTTTTGTAAACGGAGGAATTACGGATAATTCTCCTATTATATTAGCTAAACTAGAAGATGAAAATGGCATTAACACGGCTGGGGGCATAGGTCATGATATTGTGGCCATTTTAGATGGAGATGAGACGAATCCTCTTATTATGAACGATTTTTACGAGAGTGATGTAGATGATTTTATGCGCGGAACGGTAACTAGAAAAATTAGAAATCTAGAAGAAGGATTGCATACACTTAGCTTTACTGCTTGGGATGTTTATAATAATTCTTCCACAGCAGAACTGCAATTTGTAGTAGTAGGTGAAGGTGAAATTCAATTAGATAATGTGCTTAACTACCCAAATCCCTTTGTAAATTATACTGAGTTCTGGTTTAATCACAATAGGGCATTTGAGCCTTTAGATGTTCAAGTTCAAATATTTACAGTTAGTGGCAAGGTGGTCAAAACCATAAACCAGACTGTTGTTAATGATGGTTTCTTATCAAGAGACATTACATGGGATGGTCTTGATGATTTTGGACAGGCGATAGGAAAGGGTGTCTATGTATACAAGATAAGTGTAAAATCTACGTTAACGAATCAACGAGTGGAGAAGTTTGAAAAGCTCGTGATACTCTAATCAATAAAAGTAGAAAAAGTCTATATTTGTTTTAAATAATATATTTTATGAAAAAAGTTATTATGCTGGGGTTGGGCGTTTTTATTGCCTTAAGTGGCTCATTAAAAGCTCAAGATGAGGTAAATACCATTACTACAGCGGTACCATTTTTAATTATTGCTGGAGATGCTAGAGCATCAGGCTTAGGAGAACAAGGTGTTGCTACAAGTGCCGATGTATATGGAGTACAATGGAATCCTGCTAAACTTGCTTTTCTAGAAAGAAAACATAATATAGGAGTAAATTATTCACCCTTTCTAAGACAGCTAGTAGATGATATAGGTATTGCTAACCTTTCCTATGCAAATAGAATTAATGACCGAAGTGCTTTCGGGGCAAGTTTGCGTTATTTTGGATTAGGTACAATTACTACCACTACAGGCCCTAATGATCCTGGAGTAGATGTGCAACCTAATGAGTTTATCGTTGACGCCACTTATGCGCTTAGGTTGGGTGATCGCTTTTCGATGGCAGTATCTGGACGCTTTTTGCGTAGCGATTTAAGAATACAACAGATTGATCCAGATGCTTCTGCTGCAAGTTCTTTTGGGGTTGATATCTCAGGGTATTATCAATCAGAAGAGGTGGTTTATAATAATTTTGATGGCCGCTGGAGAGGAGGTTTTAATATTTCTAATATTGGACCAAAAGTGCGTTACGACGACTCAGGTCAAGAAGATTTTATTCCTACCAATCTAAAACTAGGTGGAGGTTTCGATTTTATTCTTGATGGCTATAATAAAATATTTGTAGGTCTCGAGTTTAATAAATTATTAGTACCTACGCCTAGCGATTCAAATGGCGACGGTCTTGTAAATAGTGAAGACGATTTTTCCAATGAGTCCTTCTTCTCAGGCATTTTTAGTTCTTTTAGCGATGCGCCTGGAGGATTTAGTGAAGAAATTAGAGAATTTACGTGGTCATTAGCATCTGAGTATGTATATGATGATGTATTCTCATTAAGAGTAGGATATTTTAATGAAAGCGATATTAAGGGAGCGCGTAAGTTTGCAACGCTTGGAGCAGGATTTGAGTATAGTTCTATAGATATTGATTTGTCGTATTTAATCTCCACAGGAACGGTAAGAAGTCCTTTAGAAAACACCTTAAGGTTTGGTCTTACCTTTAGATTAGGTGATGACTATGACGAGTATTAGAAGGTAGTTGAGATGGCTTTCCTGTCTTTGACGGCAGTTAGGCGCGAAAACTTAACCTATGAAAAAAGTAAAAATAGAATCGTTTCTGGAAGTGTATCCCAATCAAGAGGAACTTCCAGAAACGATTTTTTCTTTGATGGAAGCTGCCAAAGAAGCCAGAGACAAGGCCTATGCTCCTTATTCCAAATTTAATGTAGGCGCAGCCATTGCTTTAGAAAATGGAGAGGTCATTACAGGTAGTAACCAAGAGAATGCCTCCTATCCGTCGGGATTATGTGCAGAACGTACTGCTCTATATTATGCTGGCGCTCAATTTCCGGGAATATCTATTAAATCTATTGCAATAACGGCCAAGTCTTCGCTTAAACCTACACTCAAGCCCATTCCGCCTTGTGGTGCCTGTAGGCAAGCCATCGCAGAATATGAAATTAAGCAAGAAAATCCTATCGCTTTATATTTTATGGGAGAAAGAGGAGAAGTGGTAAAAAGTGATTCATTAGAAAACCTGCTACCGCTGTTGTTCACATCTAGCTATCTATAGTCTAGGTACGAGCTTTTTTGCTTTAAACCGTGATGAGAATAAGCTTAGACTTACCTCAAAACAATCTTTTTAATCACTTCACGACCTAGAGCCTCATTGAGGCGTTCTACGATTTTGTCTTTTCCATAACTCAATTCTTCCCTAAAAACCGAAGAGCTTAAATTCACAAATAAGGTATCTCTATCAAAACGCAAAGAGCTTGTATAGGTTTTAAACGCAGGATTAAGGCCATACCAAGCGGCTGCTACATCTACTTTATCTATGCCTTTTTGTAGTTGGTTTTTATCTACAAATTCGCTTAAGGCATCGCTTAGAGAAATAGGGTCTGTTTTTCTTTTCATGAGTCAAGTAGGCTTAATGGCACGTAACGTCTGTAGGTATAGGTGTAATTATCTTTATTGCGCAGCACAAGTTGCGTTTTAGATACTTTAATAATCTCTTCTTGCCAGGTGTCAAAGGCTGTGCTGTACTTTAAAAAAACGGTATTATCCTTTACAATAACATCAATATTTTCACTGGCATTTGTAGCTGTAAATTTTCCTACAATATCAGGCTGTACTTTTTTGCGAATTCCTTTGCCGGAATCGGTAACTTCAAAATAATCAATATTCTGGCTAATGCTGTACTCCTTAATAGAACCATGGCTGTTTTCTATTTGCTGTATTTCCCAATAGCCATTAAGAAGTTTGAGCTTCTCTGCAGGCGAATCCGAACAGCTTACAAGCAGTACGAAGACGAAGATTGGAATACGATAAAAAGCTTTTTGCCACATACAAGAAAAATTGTGCCTCTAAAAATACAATATGATAGGCTATTCTAGGTGAAATAACTCATAAGTCTGGTGTATATCTTTTACAATCGCTTCCGTACGATCAGGATGCGTGTCACTTATAAAGATTTGTCCAAAATGTTCTGTGTTAACCAACTTAATGATATGTGCTACACGACGCTCATCTAGTTTATCAAAAATATCATCTAATAATAGGATAGGTGTTACCTTGCTTTCTGCCTTTATGAAATCAAATTGAGCGAGTTTTAAAGCAATCAAAAACGATTTTTGCTGTCCTTGCGAGCCAAACTTCTTAACGGGATAACCACTAATCTCAAACTGTAAATCGTCTTTATGAATCCCAACACTACTGTATTGCAGCGCTCTGTCTTTAGCCAAAGCATTCGTGAGTAAATGTTCTAAAGCAGAGTCAAACAGCTTGCTAGAATACGCAAGAGATACCTGC
>CAZXMY010000022.1:0-14860 GCA_964641325.1 uncultured Flavobacteriaceae bacterium
CTTGCAGATAGAACATAATTTTGGAGGACGAATTTTTTCTCGAATTCCTTTTTTGAAAAAACTTAATCTTAGAGAAATTGTTAGTATAAGAGGGGTTATTGGTGATATATCTCAGGGTAATATTGATTTAAATAGACCCGCTTTTGAAGATCTGCTCTTTGAAGATGGAGAACCTATTTCTTTGATAACTCCAGATCTCATCGCTCCATCTTTAGAGCCGTATTATGAGTATAGTTTTGGAGTGGCAAACATCTTTAATGTTTTTCGGATAGATTTTAATTTTAGAGGAAACTATAATGATCTTCCAGATGCAAGACGTTTTGGAGTTACAGGGAGTTTCGGGTTCTTTTTTTAAGGAATATACTAACCTTAACTTAACACAACTTCTTTGGGAGAGACTGCTAATAGAGTGTATTTTTGCAGCCCGAAAACCATTAAATTAGATTTTATAACAAGCTTAGTGATAAAATAGTTGCGATATTTGTGACGCTTTTGCGAGCCTGCCTGTCCTAAGACAGAAGTAAAAAAATAACAACAAATGAATCTAGATAAAGTAACCACCTTTGACGTGCTGATAGAAATCCCAAAAGGGAGTCGTAATAAATACGAGTATGATTTTGAATTAAAGAAAGTGCGTTACGATCGTATGATCTTTTCTTCTATGATGTATCCAGCAGATTATGGTTTTGTGCCAGAAACCCTTGCTTTAGATGGGGATCCATTAGATGTTCTCGTTCTCGTAACAGAACCTACTTTTCCGGGCTGTGTGATAGAGGTAAAGCCTATAGGTGTATTTCATATGGCAGATGAGAAAGGACCAGACGAGAAAGTAATATGTGTTCCTGTGAGTGATCCTATTGCCAGTCGCGTCAATGATTTACCAGAATTAAATGCTCATTTGCTTAAAGAAATTGAACATTTTTTTAGAGTGTATAAGGATTTAGAAAAGAAAAAAGTAGACGTAGGAGGTTGGGGTAATGTTATGGAGGCAAAACAAATTGTGGCAGATTGTATAGAACGCTATCGTGATAGTGATGTGCCTCGAACAAAAGTGACTATATACTAAAGATTTTGATTTTAGTGTAAGAGTAAAAAACGAGGCGAGTATCATATAGATGGCTCGCCTTTTTTCTTTAACACGATTTCCCTACATTTGCCTCGCTAAAAATCAAATAAAAAACCAAAAATAAAACTATGGAATCAATGATGATTTATATGCCAATTGTATTGGCAGTATTAGGTTTAGTTTACATGCTTGTAAAGCAATCTTGGGTGATGAAACAAGATGCAGGAGATGGAAAAATGAAGGAGATATCTGATCATATCTATGAGGGAGCCCTTGCTTTCCTTAACGCAGAGTATAGGTTGCTTACTATTTTTGTAATAATTGTAAGTGTTTTGCTTGCCATTGTATCCTTTATAGTGCCTACAACTCATATTCTTATAGTAGTCGCTTTTGTTTTTGGAGCTGTATTTTCTGCGTTTGCAGGGAATATTGGGATGAAAATTGCAACAAAAACAAATGTACGTACAACTCAAGCGGCACGAACTAGTTTGCCTAATGCATTAAAAATCTCTTTTGGAGGAGGAACCGTAATGGGATTAGGAGTTGCTGGACTTGCAGTATTGGGTCTTACAGCTTTCTTTATCTTTTTCTTTCATTTCTTTATGGGTGGTGAGTGGACTAATACAATGGATATGACTGTTGTTTTAGAAACACTAGCTGGTTTCTCATTAGGAGCAGAGTCTATTGCATTATTTGCACGTGTAGGTGGAGGTATTTATACTAAGGCAGCAGATGTAGGTGCAGATCTTGTAGGTAAGGTAGAAGCAGGTATCCCAGAAGATGATCCTCGTAATCCTGCAACTATTGCAGATAATGTAGGAGATAATGTAGGAGATGTTGCTGGTATGGGTGCAGACTTATTTGGTTCTTATGTGGCTACAGTACTTGCGGCAATGGTTCTTGGGAACTATGTGATTAAAGATATGGGCGGTGCGATAACAGATGCCTTTGGAGGAATAGGACCAATTTTATTACCTATGGCTATTGCTGGAGCGGGAATTATTATTTCTGTTATTGGCACTATGCTGGTAAAAATAAAGAGTAACGACGCTAAAGAGGCGCAAGTTATGGGCGCACTTAATGTAGGTAACTGGACATCTATCGTACTTGTAGCATTAGCTTGTTTTGCACTTTGTAAGTGGATGCTTCCAGAGACAATGCAAATGGAATTTTTTGGAGAGGGACTAGTAACAGTAACTTCTACTAAAGTATTTCTAGCAACGCTTGTAGGATTAGTTGTAGGAGCTGTAATATCATCTGTAACCGAATATTACACAGGATTAGGCAAATCACCAATTCTTAAAATTGTACAACAGTCAAGTACAGGAGCAGGAACAAACATAATAGCAGGTCTTGCAACAGGAATGATATCAACTTTCCCATCTGTATTATTATTTGCAGGTGCGATTTGGGCATCTTATGCCTTTGCAGGGTTTTATGGAGTAGCACTTGCTGCTTCGGCAATGATGGCAACTACAGCAATGCAGTTAGCTATTGATGCTTTTGGGCCGATATCTGATAATGCTGGTGGTATTGCAGAGATGAGTGAGCAAGAGCCTATTGTACGTGAGCGTACAGATATTTTAGATTCTGTTGGGAACACTACAGCAGCGACCGGTAAAGGATTTGCGATTGCATCTGCAGCGCTTACTTCTTTAGCACTATTTGCGGCTTATGTAACCTTTACAGGAATTGACGGGATTAATATTTTTAAAGCGCCTGTTCTTGCCATGTTATTTGTGGGAGGTATGGTACCTGTAGTATTTTCTGCACTTGCAATGAATGCGGTAGGAAAAGCGGCTATGGAAATGGTACAGGAAGTACGTCGTCAGTTTAGAGATATTCCTGGAATTATGGAAGGTACAGGAAAACCAGAATATGATAAGTGTGTGGCAATATCTACACAGGCGTCTTTAAAGCAAATGCTTCTTCCTGGAGTGCTTACTATTGGGTTCCCATTAGTAATTGCTTTCTTACCATTAGCTTTCGGAATGGATAACTTGGCTATAGCAGAGATGCTAGGAGGTTATATGGCTGGAGTTACGGTAAGTGGTGTGCTTTGGGCAATCTTCCAGAACAATGCTGGTGGAGCTTGGGATAACGCTAAGAAGTCTTTTGAAGCTGGTGTAGAGATTAATGGTGAAATGACTTATAAAGGTTCTGATGCGCATAAAGCGGCAGTAACTGGAGATACAGTAGGAGATCCATTTAAAGATACTTCTGGACCGTCTATGAACATTCTTATTAAACTTACATGTTTAATAGGTCTTGTAATTGCTCCAATATTAGGAGGGCATACAGAAGAAGGCGTAGCGCATAATGACGTTAAGAAAGCGATTTTTATTGCAGAGGATGGAACCAAAACAGAACTTGCTTTTGCAGATAATAAGTCTGTACAGAAAATAGAAAAGCAGGTTGAGGTAACTATGAACTCTGAGGATAACGAAAACGCTACAGCAACTATAACAACAACTACTACAGCGAATGGTGAGACTAAAGTTGAGAAAAAGATGCTTGAAGGAACGATGGAGGAAGTAAAGGCTCAAGTAGAAGCACTTAAGAATGTGGATGTGAATGTTGAGGACAAAGAGATTAAGATAGAAGTAGACGAGACAAAATAGTTCGTTTCACTACAACAATAGCATCATAAAAAAGGCGAGCCATATGGCTCGCCTTTTTTATGATGCTATAGCGTTTATCTACTTTACCAAAAGCAAGGTAATTTTTATATTGAACGGTCTACTGCGTTAAAAAAGAGGGGTGACTACAATACTTACAGGTATGGCATCACTATTAAGTGCATCTACTAGCATAGCCCCTTCTGCGGTGGCCTCATTGTCATCACACGTATTTATGAGTACTACAGAGCCCAGACCTCTATTAACTCGTAACATATTATTATCCAATTCAGTTACAATTAACACGCCTTGGTTATCTTCTGTGCCACCCATGGTCGTTGTAATTCCAGTATAGCCTACAGCATTTTCTACGGCTTCAAAATCAGCGTAAAATGAAACTGGACTAAAGGCTTGAAAGCCTATGTCATTAGGGCAGATTGAAGAAGTAACTTCACGTACGTTGGATTGCATTTCCCAAGCCACTGTAAATGATCCTGTCATTTCAGAGTTACTTTCTTCATCGGTGTTACAAGCCCAGAAAAGAGTAAGTAATATCACTAAAGCTAAATAATTTTTTTTAAACATAATGAGTTGTTTTTGGTTAACATATATGTTCCTATATCGTAATACTTTTTATATGTCATCAAGGATATGTTTATTATACAGTTAGCTAAAGCAATTTAATATTCCTAGAAATTGATGTAGGTTAAATTCATTATACAGATGGCAGTTAGGTATAAAAAAAGGCGAGCCATTTGGCTCGCCTTTTTAAAGTCTAAGTTTTTAAAATCTTATTTGCTTACCACTTGCGGTGGATAAATCTCCAATATCTCACTTACAATTTCTTGTATGCGTTCCTCTCTTTTTTCAACACTTCTGTTGGTTAAAGGTGCTGTTCCTTGACCTTGCCACACAAGCTGCTTATTGGCTTTATCTATGATA
The DNA here is from genome assembly GCA_964641325.1 of uncultured Flavobacteriaceae bacterium. Classification (GTDB taxonomy): domain Bacteria; phylum Bacteroidota; class Bacteroidia; order Flavobacteriales; family Flavobacteriaceae; genus Dokdonia. Next base: position 4,627 of record CAZXMY010000022.1, read on the forward strand.
TCTATATACAAAGTTCCTTCTGTTCTTGTAGAAACATTGTTGCCAAAGTTTCCGCCCCAACCCCAAGGTCCGCCAAATCCAAAGCCTCCATAACCAAATCTTCCAAACCCGAAACCTCCAAAACCAAATCCTCCGAAGCCTCCAAAACCAAAGTTGTTTTGATATACATCTACACGTTCATTAGCCTTAGCAAATATGCTCACTAATACTGCTGGATTTTCAGATTTAGTAAATCCTTTTGCGCTCATCTCTGCATCGATGGCACGTAGGATACGTTTTTTGTCTAGATCCGAAATTTCGGCTTCATCAATGCCTGGCTTATAAAAAGCATAGGTTTTGAATTCATTAAAGTTTACATTCTGGTCATAGTCTGATGCTACACGCACGCTGCTACATGAAGCTAGAATTAGGAATACTCCTAATAGCGGTAAAAGTCTTAGTGCTTTCATAGTTTTATTTTTTAATACTGTTAAATAAAGTGTCTTCTACATTATTAGGTATAGTCACCTTAAGATTGGGCTCAAGTTCCATAGCACGTTGTATAGCAAAAACTGCTCCTTCATTTCGTGCCCAGTTGCGTCTTGCGATTCCGTTATTTACATCCCAGAAAAGCATTGATTTTAAGCGTCTTTCGGCTTCCTTACTACCATCAATAACCATACCAAAACCGCCATTTATCACTTCTCCCCAACCTACGCCACCACCATTGTGTATACTTACCCAAGTCGCTCCTCTAAAACTGTCTCCTATCACATTGTGTATCGCCATATCTGCCGTAAATCGACTTCCGTCATAAATATTACTCGTTTCTCGATACGGAGAATCCGTTCCAGAAACATCATGGTGATCCCGTCCTAGGATGACTGTTTTTATTTCGCCTTGAGCGATAGCATCATTAAATGCTTTGGCAATTTCCATACGACCTTGAGCGTCTGCATAAAGAATTCGGGCTTGTGATCCTACCACGAGCTTGTTTTCTTGCGCTCCCTGTATCCATTGGATATTGTCCTGCATTTGCTGCTGTATTTGTGCAGGAGAATCTAGGGCAAGCTGTTCTAATACTTTACAAGCAATAGCATCTGTTTTTTCTAAATCTTGTGCGTCTCCGGAGGCACAAACCCATCTAAAAGGACCAAAGCCGTAATCAAAACACATAGGTCCCATAATATCTTGCACATAGCTAGGGTACTTGAAATCAATCCCATTTTCGGCAAGAATATCGGCTCCGGCTCTAGAGGCTTCTAGTAAGAAGGCATTCCCGTAGTCAAAAAAGTAGGTACCTTTTGCAGTATGTGCATTTATAGCTGCTGCATGGCGTTTAAGGGTGGTTTTTACGCTTTCGCGAAAGCGTTCCACATCATTTGCCATCATCCTATTAGCATCGTCAAAAGTAATACCCATAGGATAGTAACCTCCTGCCCAAGGATTGTGTAGCGATGTTTGATCACTACCAATATCAATATGGATGTTATGCGTATCAAAAGCTTCCCATACACTTACCACATTACCTTGGTAGGCAATGGAAACGGTCTCTTTTGCCGCCTGTGCTTTTTGAACGCGCTCTACTAGTGTATCTACATCTGTAATCACTTCGTCTACCCAAGCTTGAGAATGTCTCGTATGTGCTGCCTTAGGATTTACTTCTGCGCATACAGTAATGCATCCAGCAATATTACCCGCTTTAGGCTGTGCGCCACTCATCCCGCCTAATCCAGAGGTTACAAATAAACCTCCTTTAGGGGATTTTCCTATTTTTCTAAAGGCGTTTAATACGGTTATAGTTGTCCCGTGAACTATACCTTGAGGACCTATGTACATATAACTTCCTGCAGTCATCTGCCCATATTGGGTAACGCCTAACGCATTAAATTTTTCCCAATCATCGGGTTGGCTATAATTAGGAATCATCATCCCATTAGTCACCACGACTCTTGGAGCCTCTTTGTGAGAAGGAAATAATCCCATAGGATGACCCGAATACATCACCAGAGTTTGCTCGTCGCTCATCTGAGCGAGATACTGCATCGTGAGGCGGTACTGCGCCCAATTACTAAAAACGCCGCCATTTCCTCCATAGGTAATGAGTTCATGAGGGTGCTGTGCTACGGCGTGATCTAGATTGTTCTGGATCATAAGCATAATGGCCTTTGCCTGTTCGCTTTTACCCGGATATTCATTGATCGGACGAGCATAAATTTTGTAATCCGGTCTGTAGCGATACATATAAATGCGCCCATAAGTGTCCAATTCTTCTTTAAATTCTTGGAGGAGTACGGCATGGTGTTTTGCATCAAAATATCTCAACGCATTGCGAAGGGCAAGCTCTTCATCTTCTGGAGAAAGAATTTTTTTGCGCTTGGGTGCGTGATTTACCTCAGGATCATAAGCTTTTAATTCTGGAAGTTCCGATGGAATCCCGAGAAGTATTTGTTCTTTAAATGTCATTTGTTTTGACTATTAGTCTTTTTGTTATATCCATAAGGGCAATGGCGACAATTACTTTCACAACAGTACCCTCTTTTGAGATGGTATTGCTCTGTAAAGCATTTGTATCCTTCTGGGGTGAGATAAAAATCTCCTTCTTCTAATGGAATGCGCTTTTTGCTAAAACTCATATACCACAAAGATAACAGACTGGAACGATACTTGTTTCATTTTTAAATGTTAACAAGTACGTAGATAAAATTTAGGCGCTTGAGAATGAAGTACTTTCATTTAAAATATCTTTGATATATGCTATTTGTAGTAAATAAACATATTTTACGTAAGGGTTTTGTAGGGGTTACATTATGGCCTTTTATCGTGATGAAACACAAAAGGTTAAAAGAAGACACTATCTTTATAAACCATGAACGTATCCATTTAAGACAGCAACTTGAGATGTTGGTACTGCCTTTTTTCTTGTGGTATTTTGTGGAGTATGTATTGCGTTTAGTTCAATACCGCAATCGTTATGATGCCTATCGTAATATTTCTTTTGAACGAGAAGCTTATCAAAAAGAAGCTAATCTGAAGTATTTAAAGGGTAGGAGTTTTTGGAGTTTTCTGCGTTATTTGTAAAAATTATATCCTGTAGCCAAACTAATCTAAACTTCTTTTGATTCAAGAAATTACACTTCCTAATGATGTTAGCTTGTGCATACAACGAGAGGATTTAGTGCATCCTCATATCCAAGGAAATAAATATAGAAAGTTAAAATACAATCTCGCTTTCGCGAAAGCGAATTCAGTAAAAACCCTAGTCACTTTTGGAGGAGCTTATTCTAATCACATTGCAGCAACTGCCATCGCTGGAAAATTAGAAGGATTGAGTACTGTGGGTATTATTAGAGGTGAAGAATTGGGTGTGTCTTTAGATAAAACCCTTTCTCAAAATCCTACATTGGCAAAGGCTGTAGATTACGGAATGCAGCTGGAATTTGTATCTAGAACTGCCTATAGAGAAAAAGATACAGATGGATTTAGAAAGAAATTAAACACAAAGTATTCTAATGCATTGATTTTGCCAGAAGGAGGTACGAATGAGTTTGCTATTAAGGGCTGTGCAGAAATATTGGATGCGCAAGGACATAGCTTTGATTTTGTTTGTTGTCCTGTAGGTACAGGAGGGACATTGGCCGGCATTATTAAATCTTCTCAAAAAAATCAAATGGTTATAGGATTTCCTGCCTTAAAAGGTAATTTTCTAACAACAGAAATTGAAAAGTGGACCCAAAAAACCAACTGGAAACTCATACATGATTACCATTTTGGGGGCTACGCAAAAACAAATAACGCATTAATAGCCTTTATTAATGCATTTTCAAAAACGCATAAAATTCAATTAGATCCCATATATACAGGTAAGATGATTTATGGGATTTTAGATCTTATTACTAAAGATTATTTCCCAGCAAAATCTCGTATTTTAGCAATCCATACAGGAGGAATACAGGGTATTGCAGGAATGAATATGAAACTCCAAAAAAAAGGATTGCCTACCATACATCAAGAAGCATGAAAAAACGTTTATCAATTATACTTATTGCAGGAATATTACTAAGTAGTTGCGGCGGAAGTAAAAAAATAACCCAAAACTCAGGGTCGAAAACAATTACTAAAAAAGTATCCAAAACTAAGAAAGCGCCTAAAGAAGAGCCTATAAAACTACAACCGTTGCCAGCAGATGATACAGGTAACTATATCAAAGAATTTGCAGAGATTGCTCAAGAAGAAATGAAACAATACAGTATACCTGCTAGTATCACTTTAGCACAAGGAATTCTGGAATCTGGCGCAGGGAAAGGAGAGTTAGTAGGTAAGGCGAATAATCATTTTGGGATTAAATGTCACGATTGGAAAGGAGCAGTTGTCTATCACGATGATGATGAGCAAGGAGAATGCTTTCGGAAATACAGTTTAGCAAAGTTTTCGTACCGAGATCATTCCCTATTTCTAAGTAATAGAGGTCGTTATTCTAGTTTATTTAAGTTGCCTAAAGATGACTATAAAGGCTGGGCAAAAGGACTAAAAAATGCGGGTTACGCAACAGATCCCGCTTATCCAGATAAATTAATTAGAATTATAGAGAAGTATCAGTTATACAGATATGATGGAGAAGTTCTAGGCAAAAGTGAAAATGACTATGCAAAAGTACTGGATAATAAAAATGAACATAGCGTTGAGAAAGGAGATACGTTGTACAGTATTTCTAAAAAGTATGATATAAGTGTCGAAGAGTTAAAGAGAATTAACGGTTTAGAAGGAGATCAAATTTTTGAAGGACAAGTTCTCTATGTGAAAGCTTATAATCGCGGGTACTAGATGATATACAAAAGAAGTAGTGCTCTTTTTGCACAAGCACAAAAGGTAATCCCAGGAGGTGTTAACAGTCCGGTAAGAGCTTTTAGAGCTGTAGGTGGCGATCCTATTTTTGTTAAAAAGGCAAAAGGAGCTTATCTGTTTGATGAAGATGGCAATAGACTTATAGATTATATTAATTCTTGGGGTCCTATGATTTTGGGACACGCTTATCCACCTGTAGTGAATGCTGTGGTGGAAAAAGCCCAACAAGGAACTTCATTTGGGATGCCCACAGAGATAGAGACCCAAATAGCAGAACTCGCTGTATCTATGGTTCCGGGCATTGACAAAATACGTTTTGTAAATAGTGGTACAGAAGCCTGCATGAGTGCAATTAGACTCGCAAGAGGATATACCCAGCGCGACAAAATCATAAAATTTGCAGGTTGTTATCACGGCCATTCGGATTCTTTTTTGATACAAGCGGGAAGTGGTGCCGTTACCTTTGGAGCACCTAATAGCCCAGGAGTCACACAAGGAACAGCAAAAGATACTTTGCTTGCAGATTATAATAGTATAGAAAGTGTAGAGGGGCTATTTGCTGCAAATCCTGATCAAATTGCTGCAATTATTATTGAACCTATAGCCGGAAATATGGGCTGTATTCCACCAGCAAATGGATTTTTACAACGCTTACGCGAAATATGTACCAAACATAATGCCTTGCTTATTTTTGATGAAGTCATGACAGGTTTTAGGTTGGCCAAAGGTGGTGTGCAAGAATTATACGGTATTACTGCAGATATTGTCACCTTTGGAAAAGTTATTGGAGGAGGTCTTCCTGTAGGTGCCTTTGCTGCACGAGAAGAAATTATGAATCATTTAGCGCCACTGGGACCTGTTTATCAAGCTGGAACTTTAAGTGGTAACCCGTTAGCTATGGCTGCAGGTTTGGCCATGCTGGAAGAGATAAATAAGGATTCTACTTTGTTTGAGCGCTTGGAAGAAAAGACAACTTATTTGCATACAGGCATTGCTCAGGCATTAACAAAACATAATGTTACTCATACGATTAACCGTGTAGGTTCTATGATTTCTGTGCACTTTGCAGATCAGGCAGTAGTAGATTTTAAGACAGCAGCTCTTGGAGATAATGCAACTTTTAAAGCATTTTTTCATGGTCTTTTAGAGAAAGGAATTTACATTGCACCAAGTGCGTATGAAACCTGGTTTATTACAGATGCTTTGTCCTATGAAGATTTGGATGAGACCATTGCTGCTGTGGATGACGTAGCTAAGGGGTTATAAAGCATAAAGAGGCTATTTAAAAGTAATATTAATAACGATATGTCACCTTGAGCCTGTCGAAAAGGTTTAGATAATTATTGATTTCAAAACTTCGACAAGCTCAGTTTGACAAGTGTAGTTTATTTTTTAGATTGCCTCTTTATGCTTTAGGATTTGAAAGCGTTATCGTCTTCCTCTTTTTCTTTCTCCGCCTTTCCCTCTTTTTCCTTTGTCTCCTTTTAGAGATGCCTGACGCCATTGGGTAAACTGGTCTTCATTAAGGATCTGTTGCATTTTGTTTTGTACTGCAATTCTTTCATCTAGCATTTGCTCTCTTCTGGCAAGACGCTGTTCTTGTGTTAGCGATACATCTTTATTCTTTTTACGCGCTTCCCTGCTGGCAATTCGTTTTTTTGCTTGCTCTAAATTCACTTGATATACTTTTTTAGCTTGGGATTCGTCCAACACTAAATCTAGAGTCATTTTTTTAGTTTGTAATGCGGCTTGATCTTCTGCACTTAGGTTCTGTACTCCTGGTCTTCCTCCTCTTTGAGCTGTTGCTGTAAATGTCATAAAGGCGATTGCAAGTATCATTAATTTTTTCATTCTGTTTTTATTATTTATGATTTGTATATATGACTGGCAAAAGAAAGAAGGGTTTAATGATACTCGGTTTTTAACTTATTTTTGAGATTAATAAGGTCTTCTAAGAATGTTCAAAAATTAACTCTTTTTTTGTAAGGTCTGCATATAGAAATAGTCTTAAAGTTTAGTTAGTTTGATACCACTTGCAACATCCGGTTTAATGACTGGACTTCTTATGCCAAATGGAAGTAGTGTTGGGAGTGGTATTTTTATGTTTTATCCTAGGCGTATAAAAAAAGCTGACCTATTATTCATAGGTCAGCTTTTTTTATGGAAATAAATTTGGTAGATTATTTTGGGTCCAAAATTAACTTAATGCGCTCGATTAAATCGTCTATATGAATCTTACTCATCGTGTCTTGGATTCTTGATTTTTGTAGATCTTGTTGTAAAGCTTTGAGTTCTGCTCTAACCACAGCTCTCGTATCACTTTGACTCACATTAATATTAGTTCTTGTACTAAAACGAGAAGCCCTTCCTTGCTCTTCCGTCATTAGATATTCTAGTCGCTCAATATAAGCTCTTTGTAAATTACGACGATAGATATCTATAGGAGTTCTTGATTGCAGTTCACTAAATAATCCTTCGCGAGTATCTGCCATCATTTGCATAAAACTATAGGCTTGTTCTCCATTGAGAGCCTCATTCTCTAGCATACGACCTATTCTTCCAAAATCCAATAGGTTATTGAGTGTGCGCGTCTGGAATCTTCGTATACGTTCTAAATTCCCGGCGCTTTCTATTTTGTCAAAGATATTTTCATCTATAAGCCAATCTGGGGTATTAAAGAGATTGCTTTGAAGAAAGGCAAGTGCTTCCTGCTGTTTGTATTTAGCGACATGGCTATATACTGCTCCGTCTTGATCATAAGTTTTATATATCTCATAAACACCGCCTATATTAGCAGTTACATGACCCATGTAGCGATTGTATTGCGACAATACTTGACCATACATATTATCAAGTTCTTCATAATTTTGACCTTCTTCTCCGGTCCATTCAATAAGGTTAGGGACAATACGTTTTAGGTTTGCAATACCATAAGCACTTGCTTTCATAGCATCATCTCCCAAATCTTCGGTTTGAGAGCTTGGGTCTATAACGCCTCTTTGCTGTCTACCAAAACGGTACATAGGATCTCCGGCATGCTCAAGAATCCAACTGTCCAAAGTTTTCTTTTCTTCTGCTGCGCTTGTTGCTTCTGGAATAGGTCTGTATCCCCATTTAATAGCATACTTGTCGTAAATTCCAATATTAGGCATTAAGGCAACATCTCCATCTCCTGGTTGTGCTACATAGTTAAAACGGGCATAGTCCATAATAGACGGTGCCGTTCCAAACTCTTTAGTAAAAGCAGGGTCTCTTAATTTTTCTACAGGATAGGCAACACTACTTCCCATATTATGCGGCAGACCAAGTGTATGGCCTACTTCGTGAGAACTTACAAAACGAATTAAACGTCCCATAATCTCATCCTTAAACTCGTTGCTTCGGGCATCTGGATTAATCGCAGAGGTTTGTACAAAGAACCAGTTATGTAATAATGTCATTACGTTATGGTACCAGTTAATATCACTTTCTAAAATTTCTCCAGAACGGGGATCACTTACGTGAGGTCCATTTGCATTAGGAATGGGAGAAGCCAGATATCGCACTACGCTGTATCGCACATCTTCGGGACTCCAGTCTGGATCTTCTTCTGGCGTAGGAGGATCTGCAGCAATAATTGCATTTTTAAATCCAGCCGCTTCAAAAGCGACTTGCCAGTCCTCTATACCTTGTTTTATATAAGGCACCCATTTTTTAGGTGTAGCACGATCTACATAGTACACAATTTGTTTTTTAGGTTCTACAAGTTCTCCTCTATTAAAAGCTGGGAGATCTTCATCTTTTACTTCCAATCTCCAGCGGTCCAGATATCGTATAGTTTTGCTTTTTTGGGCTTCTAAACCATAGTCTGTCTGACCACGACCAAACCAGCCCACGCGCTCATCAAAAATACGACGCTGCATAGGAGTTTCTGGTAATAAAATCATAGAGTTACTCATAAGTAATGACAAGGTTCCTGTGGCATTATTAGAAGGAAGATCTGTACCATTATAGGTTTTTACACTGCGTACTTCTATATTTTGCGGATAACTACGTATCGTATCTATATAAGAGCGTTTTACATCTAGTTTTGTGACTTTAATATCCTTACGACTCCTTTGCGGAAGCCCCAGTGGTTTAACGTCTGTATTAAAAAGATCTGTAGCGTCTATAACCGTATTTCTATTGCCGGAAATGCTATCTTTATGATAGGCTTTAATGTCAAAGGCAAAAAGGACTGGCTCAAAATTACTATTCTTTACCGCTTCTGATATGGGTAATGAATCTGCTGCAAAAATCTGATGAGAAACTACTCTTAACAGCACTTTTTTATCCTTAACTTCCCAGCGTAAAACAGAAGTATTTTGTTTTCCTCCGCCAAAGCCAAGTCCATTTGCAGTTTTGGCAATACGGGTCACCATAAGCATCTCTCTACCAAAAAGAGTGTCAGGAATTTCATAAAGATATTTATCATCTATTTTATGAACGGTAAAAAGGCCTTCGTCAGTTTTGGCTTTTTTAGTTACAACTTTGCTATACGGTTTTATAGCGTTTTTCTTGTCTTTTTCTTTGCTTTTGGATTGAGCAACTTTAGATTGAGCAGAGCTACAACTAGCTAAAATTACAGCAATTAGGATTACTGCTAGATGTTGGATTTTAAATTTCATTTGGTTGTGATTTTGAAAGGTAAAAGGTACTGCCCATTTTGTCGCTAAGTTGTTAATAAAATCATAACAATTCTAGAGTGGTTAGGTACAAGGGTGTCTGGTTTAATTTTGCTTTAATCCAGGCAAAAAAGCTCAACATAAAAATGTCTTCATCTTTGAGCGAATCTTTTGTGAAGGTGCTTTTTACATTTTGGCGAAAGCTATCTTCTTGTATCACATTTGGGTCTATAAACATTTTAGTAAAAGTGGCTATAAATCGCTGTAATCTGGGTTCCGTTTTAATGATGGCTTTGTAACTCCTTTTAAAACTGCGCAAATGAGATGTGACTAGGTCGAGGTATTCTAATTCGTAATAGATGATAAGGGCTGTGAGATCTTTTTTTAGTACCCAATCCAGACCATGACGTTCTTGATACCACGTATTTGTATGTTTGAGCAGGTTAAGTGTACTAAGTGCGTTTTTGTACAACTCTTGTTGCGTATGAAACACGGTAAGGGCTAACAGTACGTCTGAGTCTAGAACTTGTTTTTTATTGCTCGATATGTATTGCTCCATATTTATTATGGCGGTTATGGCATTACCTGAGTAATTTAATACAAATGAATGGATTAGGAGAAGGCTTTCGCGAAAGCGAGATTCCCACTTTCCTTTTTGGAATTGCATCTCTTCTTTCATTAAGTTGATATAGTGAAGAGCTTGCTCAAAATTACGCACTCTAAAGTGGGTATTTGCCATAAAATACAACACCTGTATATGATAAAAC
>CAZXMY010000023.1:0-14083 GCA_964641325.1 uncultured Flavobacteriaceae bacterium
GGGAAAACTGGTAAGAAAAAAGCATTATTCACTTCATTAATTAAAGAAAATTCTGAAAATGAGGTAATAAACATTTTAGAAACTGTAAACAGTTATACTCGCTTTAAAAGTGTAGAATTACTATATTTTATCAAAAGAATTGATTTGCTAGAAAATTTAAAATCTTAATTAGTAAAACTAAAATTCCCTTTAGGATAATTATCTAATTTAGGTACATTTGCTCTTATGAGTAATCGCGTAAACATTCTCAATAAAAAAGCCCGCTTCGAGTATGAGATATTGGACCGCCTAACTGCAGGAATAAAGTTAGTAGGAACAGAGATAAAATCTATACGTGAAGGCAAGGCTTCTATTGCCGAGAGTTTTTGTGAGTTTAATGATAATACGGAGTTGTTTGTGGTTAATATGACTATACAAGAATACTCTCATGCCACCTATTTTAATCACCAGCCCAAAAGTGTGCGCAAACTATTACTCAACAAACGCGAACTCAAAAAATGGGAGCGAGAGATTAAAAAATCAGGGCTAACCATTATTCCGTTAAAACTATTTACAAACGAGAATGGTTTTGCCAAGCTAGAAATCGCCTTATGTAGAGGTAAGAAAACCTACGATAAGCGTGAGGTGATTAAGGATCGTGATAACAAACGCAATTTGAGCCGTATTAAAAAGGCCTTCAATAATTAGGGATCTCTTAAAGAACTCACAAATAGGATTTTTTTTAGAAAATGTATTTTTTAAAGTATTTCCTTTGGCTAAACTAATGATCCAATGAAAATAGTATACTTCTTCCTTATTTTAGGATGCTATAGTCTAGCGAATGCGCAAATTACTGGCGTAGTCACTGATACTCAAGGGAAAACCTTACCCTTTGTAAATGTATATGTAGATAATACAAGTATTGGCACGACTACTAATGGCGATGGCGAATATGTGCTGGATGAAAAGTGGTTTATTCATAAAAAAAATGTAGAAGAGTCGGTAACTATAGTTTTTCAGTATTTGGGATTTACCACCTTAAAGAAGGAGATTATTATTAAGGACTTACCTATCACGCTTGATGTCTCCCTAACGGCAGAAACCACTTCGCTAGATGAAGTCGTTGTAGAAGCAGGCGTAAACCCAGCAGATGCCATAATTAAAGCTACTATCGCCAAGCGAAAAGAAAACCTAGATCGTGTGGCTAGTTATACGGCCAGCTTTTACTCTCGTGGCTTATGGAAAGTAAAGAATGCTCCAGAAAAGATGTTAGGCCAAGAAATAGGAGACCTAGGTGGCGGACTCGACTCCACCAGAACAGGAATCATTTATCTAAGTGAAACCATTTCCAATATCTCCTATGAACGCCCTAATAATTTTAGCGAAAAGATAGTCGCAAGCAAAGTAAGTGGTGATGACAATGGCTTTAGTTTTAATACAGCGCTAGATGCTAATTTTTCATTTTATGAAAATACGGTAGATTTAAACGTACAAATGCTATCGCCTATAGCCAGTAATGCCTTTGCAAATTATAGGTATACCTTAGAAGGCTCGTTTATAGAAGATGGCAAGATCATTAACAAGATTAAAGTAACGCCTCGTCGTGCTAATGATAAGGTATTTACGGGTACCGTGTATATTGTCGAGGACGATTGGCAGTTATACGGCCTAGATTTGAGTACAACGGGCGCTACCATTCAAGTTCCTGTAGTAGAATCCCTTCAGTTTAAGCAGAATTTTAAATTTGATAAGACCCAAAATCAGTGGATAAAAATCTCGCAGGTCATAGATTTTAGTTTTGGCTTCTTTGGTTTTAATGGTGATGGACGTTTTATTGCTGCTTATAGTGACTATGATTTCAACCCTAATTTCAACAAGTCTTCTTTTACAAACGAGGTACTTTCCTTCGAGAAAGAGGCCAATCAGAAAGACAGCCTTTTCTGGTTAGAGCGTCGTCCAGTAGCTTTAACACAGTTAGAAGTTGAGGATTATATCCGGAAAGATAGCATTCAGGTAGTACGTAAATCTCAAAAATATCTCGACTCCATAGACGCTAAGGGCAATCGTTTTAAGGTGCTTTCACCTATTTTTGGATATACCTATAGGAATTCCTTTAAACGGCATAGTTTCACCTACGATGGGCTTTTTTCTAATATCCATTACAACACGGTACAAGGCTGGCACGGCAGTACCGGCTTAAGTTATTTTAACTGGAGTGATGATGATTATCAGAGGACTTTTTACGCTTTCGCGAAAGCGAACTACGGCTTCTCAGACGATCGCCTGCGGTATACTTTTGGGATATCGAGACGATTTAACCGCGTGAACCGTTCTCGTCTTAATATTACGGCTGGAGTAGAGACGAAGCAGTTTAATAATGCCAATCCTATTTCTGATATTATCAATACGACAGCATCTTTGTATTTTGAACGTAATTTTCTAAAAATCTATGAGCGTGCTTTTGCCGAAGTAAACTATAGCCAAGAAGTCTTTAATGGGCTTCGTATTTTCGCCACCACCTCTTATGAAGATAGGTCGCCGCTTTTTAACACTACTGATCAGACCTTTTTCCCTCAAGAGGATGAAGTGTTTACCAGTAACAATCCTTTAGATCCTCTAGACACCGAAATTGGTGCCATAGATGTTCATCAAATCGCCAAAGGGGAATTAAGCGCGCAGATTAACTTCGGTCAGAAGTACTATAATTATCCTACAGGTAAGTTTAACATTTCTTCAGATCGTTTTCCAACCCTGTTTTTAGGCTATGAAACAGGTTTTGCCGCATCTGAAGAGCGATATAATTTTAACCAGTTAAAAGTGCGATTGCGCCAAGGATTTGATATCAATAACAAAGGCCGTTTTAATTACAATATTAAAGCAGGTACTTTTCTAGGCGATGCTGAAGATATTAGTTTTGTAGATTATCAGCATTTTAACGGAAATCAAACCCGTGTAGGTACTTCGGGCAGTTATCTCAATACTTTTAATTTGTTGCCGTATTACGAGCGCAGTACAAACAATAGCTATCTAGAAGCCCACGCCGAACACGATTTTAAAGGTTGGCTTCTGGGAAAAATCCCAGGGATAAATAAACTTAATTTTAATCTAGTAGTAGGTGCTCACGTTTTAAGTACAGTAGAGAATAAGCCCTATACAGAGTGGTCTGTAGGTTTGGATAATCTAGGTTGGGGAAAATACCGTTTGTTACGTCTTGACTATGTGCGATCTAATGGTTTAGGAAAACCAGATAGTGCCTTTATTTTTGGACTTAAATTTTTGAATTTTCTGTAGGTCTTATTCTGGTAACTCAATACTTTGATAAGCCCCAAGATCTGGAGAAGCAGTTCTGTCTGTTCCCACAATGTCTATAGGGAAGGCGAGGGCTGCATTTAATAATCCAAGACCATTGCCCGCTGTATTTTCACCTACGCGCAGTCTATTTTGGCTAGGATCATCAAAATCTGCATCTTGATTGAGAATAATATTGTCATATAAAGTCCCATTTGCGAAGTCAAACTCAGGAATTCCTTCAAACTGTCCAAAAGTATCTTCAAAGCGTATTAGGGAATTAGAAAAGTTAAAGTTGAAAGGAGCTACTGGATTATTATTAAATCCAATTTCTTCGTTTTGATTACCATCAATAATACAGTTAACAAAATTTGCATTAAGATCGAATCCATCGGTTATAAAGGTGTTGTCTAAAAAAACGGCGGGTGTACTTCTAAAACTGTTCGTCCAGAAATTGGCAAACGTACAATGGGTGAAATTATAGAACCCTCCTAATTGTACTAGTAATGAGAATTGACCGCAGTTATTAATGACCGTATTATACCCTTCTACAGAAGAGAATCTATTTAGTAAACCTACGGCAGACGCATTATAAATTTGTGAGTTAGAAATTGTCAGGTTGGGATTGCCAGCTCCTATACTACTTTCATTTAATATGCCCACTGTAGCATTTTTAATCGTAGCATAGTTTATGGAGTTGTTTACACTGCCATCAGTAAGCAATAAAGTTCCCCATTGTCCAGGTACATCAGAAAAAATGGTTTCCAGACGATCACCTTCTAATATCACTTCGTTTTCTAAGGCAATTTCATCACTACTTATAGCACCATTAATGGCAAGGGTGCCATTATCTGCAACTATAATACCACTATCCGCATGAAAATGAACTCTTGCTCCTGGTTCCATGGTTAAGGTTTTGGGCGTTGTGCCATCAGGATCACCCACAGCCATATATCCATATATTACATAGGGTCTTTCATTAGTAAAGGTGAGCTCTTCATCTGTGAGATAACGACCTTCTAGCGAAGTTTCTACTCCGTTTATGGTGAGGGTTTCTACAATTCCAGTGGTTTCATCGCGATCTGCAAATAAAAAGATAGCGTCTTGAACCAGAGTCACTAACTCAACTTCTTGTTGATTTCCACCACTGTCAAACTCTATTTGGTCTGTATATAAGAATTGATTATTTGTTGTTCCTGCCTGTTGAATATCTACGGTAGTTTCTACAAAAACAAATATGCTATCATTTGCTAGTATCTCTACATTATCAAAGGTTTTACCAGGGACGCCATCTACATTAAGGCGGTAATTTGAATCTTCTCCATCTCCTAGGCGTACCCTAGGAATGCTAATGGCCTCATCACTATCATTAAATACCTTAAGATTAAAAGTACTGGATCCAATATTGGTAAAAACAGTATCTAGAAATATGGTGTCTTTAGAAAATCGTAGCTCTCCAGTACTCAGAGTAGTCTCAAAATCATCACGACACGAACTAACCGCTATAATACCAGCAAAAAGTAATAATAAGTAAACACTGCGCATTGAAAAATATTTGTGTACAAATATAACAGTTTCAAAAGCTCATTATTGCCTAGGGACTTTTTTCTTTTAAGGGATCTTTATTTGTGATGTATTCGTCCCACGAGAATCCTTCTGGGTTCTTCCAAAATCGCAGACTTGTTAAGCGCTACGTGAATCGTTTCTTGTGAAGTCACTTTTCTTTCCAAAGTTTCATAACCTAAATAAGAAAAGAATAAGGTATCTCCAGGAAGTGAATGTATTGCGAACTTTCCATTTTCATCAGTTTGTACAATTCTAGAGCTGTTTTTTACCTTTACAACTGCACCTGCTAAGGCATCCCCTTCTTGATTAGTAACCGTTCCTTTAACAATAGCTATAGGTATGGATATAATCTCTCCTTGAATATGTTGGGAACCTATACCTAAACTATGGTAGGTTTTGGATGTAGCCGTTGGACTTTCTTGATTCTGCGCTGTGATGTTTTGCATTGTACCTATAGCAAGAGGTATAAGTAAGGCAGCAGCATAGGAGGGAAGTGTCTTATTTTGTTTTTTAGATTTTAGTCGAGTGGTTATGTTATTTTTCTTTACTGGAGTAATAGTTCTATTTATCTGATCTGTTCGCATCCTGCCACAAATGTTTTTACTTGAGCTAACAAGCGCTGTTACTTCTTGGTCTGATTTTGTAGTAAAATCGATAACTTCTTTCGTGCAAACACGACAGTGTCTCCCTTTTTCTGTAGGTGTCATTGCATTCCAGTTTTCATGACACGGTTCGGGAATCGTTATTTTAATGGTCTTGTTCATATGCTTTGTTTTAATAACACAAACATAGATTTCAAACCCAATATCTAAAAGAACCAATGAGGGAACCGAAGCTTAGAATGAGTAAACGGTCTATTTCTTTACAATCTTAATCTCAAAAAGGGTATTCCAATGTTTCCCGGTAACGAATAAGCGATCTTCATTAGCCTTATAGGCAATTCCGTTTAGAACTTCATTTGCTTTATCAAGTCCTTCTTGTACTTCGTTTACAATGGGTCTAAGATCTACTACGCCTTCCATAGCTCCTGTTGTAGGGTCTATGATGGCTATGCTCGCAATCTGATAGGTATTTGCATAAATTTTACCATTAATAAACTCTAACTCATTAAACTTAGACTTGACTCCAGTGTGATCTGTAGGTTCTATATAATGCTGCTCTTCTAACTTGTCTTTATCTAGAATCCATATTTTACTGGTTCCGTCTGATTTGTAGAGTACATTACCATCATTACATAATCCCCAACCTTCACGGCTTTTGGAATACGCAAAAGTTCCTATTTTGTCAAAACTGTCTTTGTCATAAATAAAACCTGTGTTTTCTTTCCAAGTGAGCTGGTAAATGTTGTTGTTGATAACTGTCATACCTTCGGCAAAATAGGCGTTATCAAGAGCAATCTCTTTAAGTACTTCTCCTGTTTTGTAGTCTACTTTTCTTAGTTTTGATTTACCATAAGAACCCGCACTTTCATATAATTCATCACCTACAAACTCCAGCCCTTGTGTATAAGAGTCTGTCTGATGAGGATACCTATTTACTATCTCATAACTATAAATTTCTGGAGCAACCGTATTTAAAAGGATTAGCCTTTCCTTAATAGCAATAAGTCCATCTGCTGTGTAAACCGTCGCATTAAGGGTTTTATGTCCTAGGGTCTTAGATTTGGGTGTAATACTATAATTGCTCAAAGAATTGGTAGTTCCTAGTATTACGCCTTCAAGAGAATAGCTAATGGAGTCTATTTTTGCTTGTTTTTTCGCTTTAAGCGAAAGTTTTATTTCTCCACCATTTACTACAGCGTTTTTCTTAGCATTAGTCGTAATTTCAAAATCTTCTGGTCTTAAATCTTCTCCACAAGAAATGAGAGTGCTGCCTAATATGAATAAGACGAGATAGTTATATGATAGGAATTTCATAGATGTAATTTTGCAGCAATTTATGACAAAAATTTGGCCTAAAAAACCTTGTAAGAGATTGCAAATGATATATATTTGCAGCGGCAAGTCCTACACAACTAGCTCCTGTTGAATCCCCCAGGGTGGGAACGCAGCAAGGGTAGACGGTCGTAGCAGTGTGATGTAGGTAGCTTGCCTTTTTTTGTGCCTTAAAATCAAGGTTTTAGTAACCTATGCGATCTACAATTTCTAGACCATATCCGATCATTCCTACGCGTTTGCTGCCATCCGTATTTGAAAGTAGTTTTATTTTAGAGATATTAAGGTCGTGAAGAATTTGTGCTCCTATCCCAAAATCTTTGGTATCCATTACAATATTAGGCGCTTTTAGAATCCCTTCTTTCTGGCGCTCTTTTAATTCCGAAAGTCTTCCCAAGAGGTTTAGAGATGTATTGTCTTGATTAATAAAAACTATTGCTCCTTTTCCAACTTTATTGACAGCGGTAAACATGTCATCAAGCTTCTTGTCTGCATTATTGGTAAGGGTGCCTAGTATATCATTGTTTATCTGCGATGAATTTACTCTTACTAAAACAGTTTCATCCTGTTGCCATTCTCCCTTGGTCAGGGCAATATGCACCTGATCATTGGTTGTTTGTTTATAGGCTCTTAGGCGATAATCTCCAAAACGGGTTTGTATCTCAAAATCTTCTTTCTTTTCTATAAGACTATCGTGATTCATACGATAGGCCACAAGATCCTCAATAGAGACGATTTTAAGATCGAATTTTTTGGCCACATCGAGTAATTGTGGAAGCCGTGCCATCGTGCCATCTTCATTCATAATCTCTACGATAACCCCAGCAGGTTGGAAGCCGGCAAGTCGCGCAAAGTCTATTGCAGCTTCGGTATGGCCTGTGCGGCGTAAGACGCCTCCTTCTTTCGCTTTAAGCGGAAAAATATGTCCAGGTCTACTCAGGTCATAAGGTTTTGTATCAGATTGTGTTAAGGCTTTTACCGTTTTTGCACGGTCGCTAGCACTAATTCCAGTGGTTACACCTTTGCCTTTAAGATCTACAGAAACTGTAAAGGCAGTTTCCATAGGATCTGTATTGCTATTCACCATCATATCGAGCTTAAGCTCTTCACAACGTTCTTCAGTTATGGGCGTACAAATAAGACCACGACCGTGCGTTGCTATAAAGTTGATCATTTCTGGTGTAACAGCTTCTGCAGCAGCTACAAAATCTCCTTCATTCTCACGATCCTCATCATCTACCACAATAATTACTTTGCCATTTTTTATATCTTCTATGGCTTCTTGTATGGTATGTAATTGTGTAGTATGTTCTGCAGTCATTTGCATAGCTCGATGTTTAAGCTACAAAGATAATGTATTAATGATATAAGAGGAGAAGGATTTAGGGAATTCAAAAACTTGAAGAGAATTATTACCGTCCTAAAAGATTGTCTTATTTTTTGTCTTTGTAATAGCCTTGTACCTTAAGATTTTCTATTGAGATGCCTAATTCACTCAATTTATCAATAGCTGCATTACGCATATCTTCTGAGTAGTCATATTGTCTGTAATTCTTGACAATATCCTTAAGCTGGTTAGCGCTTCTTTCTGAAAGCATTTGTTCCTCTTCTGGAGTAATCGAGTAGGAGAGGTCTGCTTCTGGCTGTTCCTGGTTTGCTCTATTTTTGGCGAAGAATCGTTTGATAGGCAAAATAATACCATCTAAATCAAAAAGACCTTGATCTGTTGTGGCTCTATAGGTAAGATACACACCTATAGGTAACATGATAAGTGAGCTTAACCAAGCTGCAAAAACTGCATTTACAGATCCATCTTCTGCACTATTTTTTGCAAAAATACCTATAAAATGAAAAGTCAAAAAAGCTCCAACGCCTATTACTATAGGTAATCCTAATCCCCCTTTTCTTATGATGGCTCCTAGAGGAGCTCCCACAAAAAATAGTATAATACAGCTAAAGCCAAGAACATATTTATCATGTATTGCCATTTCGAACTTACTTAGCCTCCTGACATCTACAAGTAATCTTTTTCTTCTATTTTCTAAATCCACAAGGGTGTTTGAAAGATTGGCTTGTGCGACTTCAAGTATTTTAGCTTGGTCTTTGGCATTAAAATTATCAAAAAAGACAGGTGCTACTGAGTCTTTTTCTGTAGCCTTAAATTTGGTTTTAATGGGAGTAAAGCCACCTTTAGTGATAAGACTCTCGCCGTATTTAGTGCGATCGGCTTCAAAAGTTTGAGCTATCTTTACAAGACTAGAGTCTAACTCTCTAATATTAAGCATCTGGTAGCTATTGTCTATCTCTTTATCATCTAGATCTACATCGTCTAGACTGCTTAAATCTATATTAAGGGTATAGGTTTCAAAAGAACTTTTTGCAAAAGGTTCTTTATTTCGCTTTTTAAAATCTTTCTGGTAGACTTCACTGTAATAATTCCCGTTAGTTAATTTTAAAGAGAGTACAGGAGAGTCTAACGAACTGATGAGTTCACCTTCTTTAGCGTTAATGACGGTAAAGTTGCCAACGCGCCCTTTTTCTTTTTGATGTATTATGACATCGGTAAGGTACTGATCGCGGTCGCCATACTTTTCGGCTACACGTATATTAATGTCATCACCTATGGGATTAAACTGCCCAGATCGTATTATCATTGCGGGTTTAAGCTTCCCTATATTTCTGCGTAGATTTCGAAACTCATATTGCGAGGCAGGAATCACATAGTTTGCAAATAAGAAGGATACAATTCCTAAGAAAACAATAAAAACAATAAGACTCTTCATCGCTCGCTGCAAGGAGATTCCAGTGGATTTCATAGCAGCAAACTCATAGTTCTCTGCAAGATTTCCAAAAGTCATGATACTGGTAAGTAGCACAGAGAGTGGGAGTACGAGAGATACAAGACTGGGCGTTACAAGAAGCAAGAACTTAAGTATAACACTAAAATCTAAATCTCTACCTGCAAGTTCCTGTATGTATAGCCAAACACTTTGTAAAACAAAAATGAACATCAATATTATAAAGATGCTCAGGAATGTTTTTACAAAAGTAAAAAGGATATAACGATCTAATATCTTCATACAGCGCTTTGCTCTTACTGCAAATATATCCCAATCACGTCATAAAAAAGGCATAAACTGCCTTAAGACTTTGTTATAATCTGTTTATGTAATAATCTCTGTATTTGCTCTCGTCAAAAGCAAAAATATTTTTAGATAGCGGTTGGTCCGTCTTAAAAGTATTTACTGTAATCGTAATCGCGGTGCCATTTTTTTGTGTGATAATCAATCTATAGATATGCTTGGTTTGCTTGTCCACACCCAATAAAGAGTAGGCTACGTCACTATTACTATCTATAGGAGTTAGCTTTACATATTGTATCGTCCGACCCTTTACATTTTGTGTAATATCCATTTTCTGGGTATAACCTTCGTTAAAAAAGCTAAGCATTCTTGATGGCGTTATCGCGTCTTCGTCTTGATCACTAATAGCACTTATAGTCACCTCTTCATCTTCGGGAATAATAGTATATACATTAGAGCCATCAAAAAGTTGCGTGGTGCCCATAAGCTTAAGAGCATATTTATCTCCTTCCATAATCACGCTACCTTTAGTGATTTGTTCTACACCTTCGGCTTCGTTAGTAAGGGCATACTTAAAATCTATTCCTATATTTTTATAAGAATTAATCTTAGCATTTACATCATTGAGTAGGTCTTGTGCGGTTTGCGCTTTCGCGAAAGCAAAACACATCATCAATATCAAGATGAGTACCGAATTTCTTTTTACTCTGTTCATTTATTCATTATTTAAAAGTTCGTCTAGGGCGAGCATATCAGGCACCAATACCTGTCTTGCTTTACTTCCTTCAAATGGGCCTACTATTCCTGCAGCTTCCATCTGGTCTATGATTCTACCCGCTCTATTGTAACCTAGTTTGAGTTTGCGTTGTAATAAAGAAGCGCTTCCTTGTTGAGCAATTACCAATACCTCGGCTGCTTGTCTAAAAAGCACATCTCTATCACTCTTATCTATATCAAGACTTGTGCCACTTTCTTCACCTACATATTCGGGCAAAAGATGGGCATCTAGATAGGCTTTTTGACCTCCTATATAATCTACAATACGCTCTACTTCTGGAGTATCTACAAAGGCACATTGTATACGTACAAGCTCGTTACCTTGTGTATAGAGCATATCTCCACGTCCTATTAATTGGTCTGCTCCCGAAGAGTCTAAAATCGTACGGCTATCTATCTTACTGGTTACTCTAAAGGCGATACGCGCAGGGAAATTAGCTTTTATAATTCCTGTAATTACGTTTACCGAAGGACGTTGTGTCGCAATAATAAGGTGAATTCCAATCGCTCTTGCCAGTTGGGCAAGTCGAGCTATAGGTGTTTCTACCTCTTTTCCAGAGGTCATAATAAGATCTGCAAATTCATCTACTACCAAGACAATATAGGGTAAAAATCGATGACCATTATTGGGATTAAGCTTGCGTGCCTTGAACTTGGTATTGTACTCTTTAATATTACGACATAAGGCATCTTTAAGTAAATCATAACGGGCATCCATCTCAATACAGAGTGAATTTAAGGTATTGATTACCTTAGAATTATCTGTAATAATCGCCTCGTCTGTATCTGGAAGTTTTGCGAGATAATGACGTTCTATTTTATTAAAAAGTGTGAGTTCTACCTTTTTAGGATCTACGAGTACAAATTTTACTTCGGCCGGATGCTTTTTGTACAGTAAAGAGGTGAGTATGGCATTAAGTCCTACAGACTTACCTTGTCCTGTGGCACCTGCCATAAGCAAGTGAGGCATTTTTGCAAGGTCTACCACAAAGGTTTCGTTGGATATGGTTTTACCTAAGGTTAAAGGCAATTCCATTTCTGCCTCTTGAAAACGTTTGGCAGCCACGGCACTTCGCATAGAAACTATTCGCGGATTCTTATTAGGCACTTCAATACCTATGGTGCCACGACCAGGGATGGGAGCGATAATACGTATCCCCAACGCACTAAGCGACAAGGCAATATCGTCCTCTAGATTTTTAATTTTAGAGATACGTATCCCTGCTTCAGGTACAATCTCATAGAGTGTTACTGTTGGACCAACTGTCGCTTTAATATTTGCGATACCTATCTTATAATTGTTAAGGGTATCCACAATGCGATTTTTATTTTCTTCTAACTCTTCTTGATTAATCGTGATGCCTTGACCACCTGTATAATCTTTAAGTAAATCAATAGGAGGGAACTTGTAATGCCCTAATTCTAAAGTAGGGTCAAACTCACCAAAATCTGCCACTAACTTATCACTCAAGGTCTTTTCTACTTCAATTTCTTCCTTTGGTTTTTCTACCTCTATTTTTATTTCTGGTGTTATGAGTTCTGGTTCTGGTTCTGGAATGGCAACTTCTAATGGTGTGTTAATTTCTGGTGTTTTAATCGTATTACTACCTATTGTAGGTTTTAGATTTTCTACATTTTTTTCAAAAGTAGACTTAGATGTTGTGGTGTCTAGCGTAATTTCAGAGGTTTTGGGTATTTCTTGTTCCGCTTTCGCGAAAGCAGAAGCCTCATCCTTCTCAGTTTGTTCTTTTTCCTGAGTAGCTGTTTCATCACTCGTGTATGCTTTAGAAAACTGTTCTTTCTTTGAAGCAAAATAGGAACCTATCTTATCTGGTGTTGCCTTGAGACGCACTACAGCGTAGACTATCGCCAGAAATGCCATAAGAAACACTGCACCAATAAAACCAAGGTAATCTTGTAAAAAGTCATTGATTTCAAAACCAACCATACCGCCTAGGATGTCGTTCTTATCTTTAAAGAACCCAAAAAACACAGCGAGCCAAAGCATCACCAGTATTCCCCAAAACCAATACTTACGCAATTTTTGTTTGGCATAGTCAAAAAAGTAATACACTCCAGTAATTGCGGTTAAAAAAGCGAGGATAAAAGACGCAATTCCAAATCCTTTATAGATTAAAGCGTGGCTTAAAACAGCTCCAAATTTGCTCAGCAAATTAGAAGTTGGTACTTCACGATTTCCAAAATCTTGAAGCGTGCTTTGATCTGTTTTCCAGCTAAATAAGAATGATATAAAAGAAATCACCAAGGCAAGACCTATAAAAAAAAGAAAACTCCCTAAAACAATTTTTTGCTGTTTAGAAAGCTTTAAAGAGATAGGTTTGCGCTGTTTTTTGACTTTTTTGGTCTTGGCAGCGCTGTTAGTTTTCTTTTTGGTCATTAAAAAGTTTCATTTATAGTGTTAACACGTATTAAGTAATAGAAAATCTATTACGTCTTGAAACTGCTGCAAAATATAGCCCTGCGTTACATTTTTAAGTTTAACCATAGCGATGCTATGTTAAAAACTGAGAAAATGTCATATTTTATTGCTGTTTCAACCCTCATTACAAGGTTCTATCACATAATACGTGTTAAAAATACAACTATGAAACGAAAAAAAGTCAAGATTCTTACTACGGTTCAACTATCTTTTGAACAGGGTAATTAACAGTTATAGCAGCTTAGGGATATAGATAATTGCCGCAATAATAACAGCAATAAGAGCACCAATACCTACAGCTCCCGCAGCAATATCTTTGAGTCTTCCTATTTTAGGATGAAGCTCTGGATGTACAAAATCTGCAATTTCTTCTAAAGCAGTATTAAGACCTTCTAGTCCCATTACCAGGCCTATACAAAGGATTTGTGCCATCCATTCTTCACGAGATATATTAAAATAAAATCCAGCTATTGTAACCAGAATAGCCATTACAAACTGCACTTGGATACTAGGCTCTGTGCGTAATAATTCTATGCCTCCTTTAAGCGAATAGAGGATGCCTTTTATTCTTCCCGTAATAAATTTAACGACCATTATAGGCTATTAAGCACGGCGTCATAGTTGGGTTCTTGACCTACTTCTGGCACCAGTTCTGTATACAGTACTTTCCCTTTTTCGTCTATTGCCACAATAGCTCTAGCGTGTAATTGCGCAAAGGCACTATCTTCTATCATTACTCCATAATCTTGACCAAAAGAACCGTCTTTAAAATCGGATAGTGAAACTACATTGTCTAAGCCTTCTGCTCCACAAAAACGTGATTGTGCGAATGGTAAATCTCTAGAAATGCATAATACATCTGTATTTTCTAAAGCAGCTGCCTTTTTGTTAAAAGCGCGAACAGATGTAGCGCATACAGGAGTATCTACGCTAGGAAATATGTTTAGTACTACTTTTCTTCCGTTAAAATCATTTAAACTTGCCTCCGTTAAATCTGTGCGTACCAGCTTAAAATC